>NZ_JAPJPF010000009.1:0-13270 GCF_030825805.1 Streptococcus sp. | reverse complement strand
CTTTTCTTTAATCTTCGTTTACGAAAGGCATCAAAGCCATTACGCGAGCGCGTTTGATAGCTGTTGTTACTTTACGTTGGTTCTTCGCTGAAGTTCCAGTTACACGACGAGGAAGGATTTTCCCACGTTCTGAAACGAAACGGCTAAGAAGCTCAGTATCTTTGTAATCAACATATTCAATTTTGTTTGCTGCGATGTAATCAACTTTTTTACGGCGTTTGAATCCGCCACGACGTTGTTGAGCCATGTTTATTTCTCCTTTATAGTTTTAATTCGTTAAACCCATTCTTAGAATGGTAGATCGTCATCCGAGATGTCCATTGGATTAGCTCCGAATGGATTGTCATCACGTCCAAAGTTTGGTGTTGCGTTTGATGGTTCAGATACTCCAAAGCTTGGAGCTGCATTTCCTGCAAATCCTCCAGCTGAAGCATAACCACCACCTGCTTGTCCTTCACGATTCGCGCGGCTTTCCAACAATTGGAAGCTGTCCGCTACGACTTCAGTGACATAAACACGTTGACCTTGCTGATTCTCATAATTACGAGTCTGGATACGACCTGTAATCCCAACTAAGGCACCCTTTTTAGCCCAATTTGCTAAATTTTCAGCTTGTTGACGCCAAATCACACAGTTGATAAAGTCCGCATCTCGTTCACCATTTTGGTTTTTAAAATTACGGTTAACCGCGAGTGAGAATGTCGCAACAGCCTGATTTTGAGGGGTATAACGAAGTTCAGCATCTCGAGTCATACGACCTACAAGTACAACATTGTTAATCATTAGTCACCTTCTTTATTCGTTAGGGCTTACGCGTCAACTTTTACGATCATGTGACGAAGAATGTCACCGTTGATTTTTGAAAGACGGTCGAACTCGTTAAGAGCTACAGCGTCGTTCGCTTCAACGTTTACGATGTGGTAAAGTCCTTCACGGAAATCTTGGATTTCGTATGCAAGACGACGTTTTTCCCAATCTTTTGATTCAACAACAGTTGCACCGTTGTCAGTCAAGATAGAGTCAAAGCGTGCTACCAAAGCGTTTTTAGCTTCTTCTTCAATGTTTGGACGAATAATATAAAGAATTTCGTATTTAGCCATTGATATGTTCCTCCTTTTGGTCTAATGACCCCAAGTCTTTGCAAGGGGTAAGTGAGGTTTGCTCACAAGAAATTATTATACCAGACTTTGGGATAGAAGGCAAGTAAAAATACCTTCTCTACATTCTTTTCGAAAAGATTTGTTTTTCTTCTATTATTTTCTCTCCTTTTTTACAACAAGGAAATCTCTCCCTTTCCTTAAAGAAAACTGATATCAGTTAGCTTTAAGAAAGGGCCATTATACTACCTTCATCACAAACAAGAAACGAGGAACGCTTATGAATTATTTAGTCATCCCCGCTTATCAACCCGATCAAAAACTTCTCAAACTGGTAAAAAAACTGAGAGAAAAATGTGACTTCTCCATTATCGTTGTGGACGATGGTAGTTCTGAGGACTGCCAAGCGATTTTTGAAAAGTTAGACGGGCTAGCTACAGTCCTTCACCACGAAACCAACCTTGGAAAAGGAGGGGCTCTCAAAACAGCCTACACCTACATTCAAGAGCAAGGGCAATATGGAACAGTTATCACCGCTGATGCTGATGGTCAACATAAGGTTTGGGATATCTTCCGCGTAGCCAATCAATCACAAGAAAATCCGAACCAATTGGTTCTAGGGGCACGCGCCTTTTCAGGCAAGGTTCCCTTGCGTTCTGCATTCGGAAATAAATTGACCCGCTTCTTGTTCAAGCAACAAACAGGGGTCGCTGTGACAGATACGCAGACTGGACTTCGAGCCTTTACAGCCAACATGATCCCCTTTATGTTAGATATCGAGGGACAACGGTATGAGTACGAAATGAATGTGCTCCTCGCAGCTAGCAAGGCCTTTCCCATCTTGGAAGTTCCGATTGAAACAGTCTATATCAATGACAATGAAGGGTCCCACTTCCGTCCTATTCGCGACGGTCTCATGATCTACAAGGACATGTTCAAGTTTGCCCTCTCTTCCCTGAGTAGCTTTATCGTGGATTACCTGGTCTATGCCTTCTTCCTTTTCGTGATGATGGCTGTGCCGATTAGTCTTCGTATCCTCCTTGCAAACGGGATCGCTCGTGTGGCCAGCTCCATCTTTAACTACTCAACCAACAAACATCTAGTCTTTAAGAACAAAGACAGCGTGGCTCGAACCGGAAGTAGTTACTTGGGACTTGCGATTGGACTCTTTATTCTCGATACCCTCTTGATTCGACTCTTCTATGCAAGCTTTGGTCTCCATTTGCTCCTCAGCAAAGTGATCGTCGGACTCTTGCTCTTCGTCGTCTCATGGTTGATTCAGAAAAAAATCATTTTCAAGGAAAGGACTGCACCTACTCATGAAATTCTTTAAAAAATCTTATACCTATGCTGCTTGTTTCGGCATCCTGCTAACAAGCTCCTTCAGCTATTCTATGCTCAAGACCTTTATCTTATCGGATGCTATCCAAACAGTCAAAGCTACGACCACTGATACCAAGGCGGCTGAGGAGGCAGCAGCCTCTGCTACTACTACAGATACCAGTTACTCCGATGACAATATCCAGGTGAGCCTGACAGAAACAACAGTTGAAAACACTCAAGTTTACATTGCAGATATTACGGTTAGCTCTTCTGACTATCTAAAAACTGCTTTTGCTCAAAATACCTACGGGACAAACGTGACGGCTAAGACGTCCGTCACTGCAGCTGAAAATAATGCTATTCTAGCCGTCAATGGAGACTACTACGGTGCTAATAGCACCGGCTATGTCATCCGAAATGGAGTGGTCTACCGCGATACGGTTCGCGAAGACTCTAGCAATGGCGACTTAGCGATTTATAAAGATGGTTCCTTCAAGGTTATCTACGAAGATGAAATCACTGCGGATCAGTTGGTCAAAGACGGGGTTGTTAATATCCTTGCCTTCGGACCTTCCTTGGTTGAAGATGGAGTAATTACTGTCGATACGAACTCAGAGGTGGGACAATCCATGGCGTCTAATCCACGTACTGCCATTGGGATCATCGATGAAAACCACTACATCATTGTCGTCTCGGACGGCCGGACTTCAGAGAGTGAAGGGCTTTCTCTCTACCAATTAGCGGAAGTGATGAAATCGTACGACGTCAAAACAGCCTACAACCTGGATGGTGGTGGATCTTCTACACTTTACTTCAATGGCCAAGTTATTAACAAACCAACTACAAATGGTACTATCTCAGAAAGGGCGGTGAGTGACATTGTCTACATCGGTTACTAATCCTATCAAACAACGGTTGAAAAAAACGATTCTCTGGTACACTCTGATTTCAGCTTTCTTCTTCGTCGGAAGTCGCATCTATGAACACTTTAGTTTTGGCGAAACCTCTGCCTTCATGCACTACCTCTTCTTGATTCCTTTGATCGGCGGCACCCTGCTAGTGGCTCTGCAACTAGTGGTAAAAGGCCTTTCTCGACTCACTCTCAATCTTTGGAACTCAGCAGTTGCCACGGCAACTGCTGGAGCCCTCTACCGAGGCATTGTTAAGCTCTCTGGTCGTTCTACAACTCTCGACCAGCCCTACTATTATGTTGCAGGGATCTTCCTAGCCCTTGCCCTTATCAGCCTCTTCTTTGTCCGAAGTGTCTGGGTGGAGAAAACAGCTTAAAACATTCAAAACGTCCGTTTCTAAAATGAAACGGACGTTTTTTTGATTAACCTAATACATGAACGACTTAATCTTGCCGTTTTTTACTTGCTACAAAGCCTGCCAAAGCTAGTGAGGTCATGCCAAAGAGGCTAAGGACTGTTGAAGCCAATTCATCTTGACCTGTTTTTGGAAGACCAGTTGCTGATGTAGCAGCTACTTCTGCTTGACCACCTGTATGATAGGTAACAGCGACTGGTTTGTTTGTTGCAACTTCTTTCGTTTCAGATGTAGTTGGTTGAGCTGGGGTAGCTGGGCCTTTAGATACCGCTGGTTGGACAGGCGTCACTGGAGTTTCCGGTATCTCTAGTGTCGGATTTTCTGGTTGAATCCATGGTTTCACAATCGCTCCACTATGCACCTCTGGGTTTGGCTTGATAACGTCTTTGACCAAAGAAAGAAGGTGGAAATTGATTTGATTGCTCACTTCATAAAGGAAATCATTTTCCGATGCACGATACCCCGCTGGGAGATCCACATGAACACGATAGGAGCCGTTCATCAACATGGTCTCAAAGCGTTTCAAATCATAGATACTTTGTGGGAGAAGGCGACTGATACCATCATTCCCCACCACTTTTACGACTGTTCCTGTCGGAACCGGCTGATCAAATCCAATAGTGAGTTTGTTTTCATCTAAATAATGGAAGGCAAAGGTCACTTTCGGATGTGGATTTTCGGCTGAAACCGTCACCTTCTTCACTAGTTCTGTTCCCCAATCATAATGGTAATCAGACAAGGTGATTTTCACTGTATAAGTGCCAAAAGGTAATTCTGGGAAGGTGCCAGCATTGTAGGACGCATTGAACTCTCCTTCTACTACACGGCCTTGGTCATCCACTACCTGATAACGAACGACGGATGGATAATACGAAATGACTTCTCCACTGCTATCTGTGAAGACCACCTCCAAGGTACTCTTTTCAGCCTTTGGTTTTTCAGTCTCTGTCTCGCCTGGTTGTTCATCTGAACTGGCTTCATTCGTCGAAGTCGTTGCCTCTACTTTCTTTCCTTCGATGTCCATCTCAGTGGTATTGTAGACCTTATCCCAGATGGTATAGCGAACAGTAGAAGGGTCAACCCCTTCCGGAAGCAGATAGCTACCGTCTTCTTGGGGTTCCAAGGCCACGGTTTCCCCATTTTTGACGTAGGACAGATAAGTCCCTGCTAGTCCACTACCAGTTTCGATCACCTTACCTGGTCGGAAAATCCGTGTTGCTGGATCGTACTGAGCACTTCCAGACTCGATGCTTGGAGTCGTATTGTCAATCTTAACCTTGAAGTTAAGCTCTTGTTGCTTGGCCCCTGAAGCAGTTGGACGGTAAGTGATCACAAATTGGTATTCTCCATCTGGGAGTTGTTGGCCGTCTTTGTCCAAACCTTCCCAAGAGATTTCATAAAACTCTTCGCTACGATTCCCAATCCGATAACTCCAGTCCGTCTTACGATGCACTTCATTTCCAACCTCGTAAATCGGGTTAGTACGAGTTGTGTCCTCCTTCTTGTAGACTGATAGGTGGACATTTTCAACATTGCGAAGCATGACGGCTTTGACCTTGATGCTATCAAAGCTGGAATCATTGTTTGGAGAGAAGTAAAGTTGGTCCCCATCAAAGTGATCCCCATCCTGGCCAAGAGTTTTGGCTACAGACTCTCCATTTTCATAGACATAACTAATCAAAGAAGTAAAGTGGTTATCTGGATGACGCTCTGGGGTTTCTGGGACCTTTTCATCTGGATAATCTGTCTTGTCCTTATAGTAGTAAAATGGCTTGTCACTACCTGTATATTCGTAGATAGGCTTTTCGATCCCGCGAAGATTTTGGTAATCTCCATGGAAACCAACATAAGGAAGGCTGACCAGATGTTTGTTGTTGCTGGCATCTTTGACAAGTACAAAACCTTCTAAGAAATAACCATTTGGCATTTGCTTGCTGAGCTCTTCCTTGTACTTGCTCGCGTCAACGGACACGTGGATCGTCCGCTGTCCATTTGCTGGAATCGTGATGCTTTCCTTGCCACCTAGGGTTTCTAACAGACGAGGATGAAGGGTGAATTTGCCATCCTGGACTTGGTCTGTCTGAAGGGTGGTTTCATAGCGGACCGACTTCTCTTGATTGGAAAGATTGTGGATGGTTACGTCAAACTCAAAGGTATCAGTGACATTGCCAAGTGTTAGACTGCTTTTCGCATCTTTTGCAGTCACATAGAGATCTCCTAGAGCTGCAGCTGTGACATCCATGACCCCTGCGCCTTGCTGACGTACAGAGGAATAGGCATGTGTCTCCTCATCCACATGCGGAACAGCTGTACTCATGGTCATCTGTTTGACAAGAACTTGCAACTGTTCTGGACTGAGATGAGGGAAGCGCTCCTTCAGGGCTTGTTTCACCAGTACAGTGGCTCCTGCTGCATGAGGAGAGGCCATACTGGTTCCCCTATCCATATAGTACTCTCCATTATTAACAGATGAGTAGATCATCCCTCCTGGAAGGGTGACATCTGGTTTGAGGTCGCCATCAGCTGACAGCCCCCAAGAGGAGAAGTCGGATAATTGATTGGCTGCGTCGTACGGCACCCGTTTGAATTTGTTGGCAATATGGAGCTGGTAGTCCTGGGCATGTTGTGCTAGGACACTTCCAGCATCGTGGCCAATAACCCCAACTGGGAATCGTTCCCCCAGCCCTTCTAAGTCAAAGCTTACAGGATTATTGCCCTGCTCCTTAGTCTGGTAGAAGATCACCCCTGTAGCACCAGCTCTTTTGAGCTCTTTGACCTTATCCACATCCGAAACTTCGCCACCTCGCTCCGTAAGGACTAAGTGCCCATTGATACTATCAGCTTGGTAGTGGTCGATCCCTCCCTTTTCCACATGGAGATAGCTTTGAGGGATGGTCGTCCGAAAGGCATCGCGTTCCACAAAGGAGTGCATCGGAATTTTGCCATCTGGGAAGTCTTTCGAACCTTTTAAGGCTTCTACGGTCAGGCTTGCTTCTGCCGACTCATGCTTGGTCAGACTATTAATCGAAGCGACTGAGATGACATTTGGGTTGACGGATGGGGTTCCTGTCATCCCATAATCCGGTGTGCTTGCAAGTGGTTTGCTGTGCCAGAAGCCATTGGTCGCCATATTGGTAGAGGCAACTGTAATGGTCACTCCCGCCTTTCTCGCTGCCTCAAAGGCCTGGCGCGTGATTTCTCCCACATCATAAATCGAGCCTGATGCGGTTCCCAAACTCATGTTGATGGAATCAGCCCCTAATTTGACGGCGTCTTCCACTGCCTTGGTATAGATGAAATTTTGCACCTGACCGCCCTTAGTGTCTGAGAAAACACGCAAAAACATAAGCTGGGCTTCGGGAGCGACACCTCGGATAATCTCACCATTTGGGGATGGTTGAGAGGCATTTCCCACAGCGGTTCCAGCTACGTGGGCACCGTGAGAGATTGGATCATCTTCTTTAACATTGTCATCCATATCACTATAGTTGTGAACGTAGACGACTTTATTGTTGTACCATTTACCGTAAGTGATGCCGGCCTTTTTCTTAGCCTCTTCAATTTCCGCTTCACTCTTGTACTTGGCCTTGCTGATATCTGTCAGACGGAAAATATCGTGGGCAGGGTCGACCCCCGAATCGATGACCGCTACAACCTGACCTTGACCCTTAATCCCCTTATCCCAGAGTGGCTGTAAATTGATCAGACTATTTTCTTCACTGACCTTGGTCGTAGTTGAAGTCGGTGATGCAGGAGCAGGCTGGTTTTCCTCCACTCTAGTCCGACCTAGTGGAGCATAATCTAGGGCATCTACACGCGCTAGTCCCCGAATCTTTTTAGCATCTCCATAAGTCGTCTCTAGAGCCAGTCCATTAAAGAGCAAATTAACGTCATACAATTTTTTGAACTGAATGGATTGCTTTTCGAGTTCTTTCAAAAATTGTTCATGGTCTTGGTTGGTTTGTTCGATACGTGCTTCTTTTGAGACTGGTGATGATTCTCCAACCCCATCAGAAACTTTTTCTTTCAGACGAACTAGGACCTCGACTGGACTTGAATCCTCTAGAGTTTCTTTCGTTACTTCCTTGGGAGTGTCCGTCGTAGCAAGCTCAGGATTAGCTGTTGGACTTGCCATAACAGAAGCTGATAAGGTCTTCTCTTCTTTTGGTTTCTCATTTGAAGGATCGCTAGTAGCTGAAGAGGTAGTTTGTGGTTGCTTGGTTTGGTCCTTACCATCAGTCTTGGCTTGCTCTTGTGAGGAAGACTCCTCTTTAACTGTATCAGTTGCATGAGCTCCGTCCGAGCCTTTGTCCTGTCCGACTGTCGGACTCACCTCTTGACTTCCTTCTTTCACTACAAGAGCGGGTGTATCTGCCTGCCCTTCCTGCTCCTGGGCTGAAACAGTCACCCCACAAAAAAAGCATCCGACAAGTACCGATACTAAGCCGACTGCATATTTTCGTAAAGAAAAACGTTGTTGTCTGTCGCTTCCCATAAACAGACCTCCTTTATAATTTGTAAGCGGTTTCCGCACCTATATTTTAGTCCTTATCTTATGCAAAGTCAATGCAATCTAGCAAAATCTAAAAAAATATACTATCTTATTGATTTTGTCAGATTTCTCTATCCATTATTGAAGAATCTTTTCTTGCCAAGGGGAATTCCTCAGACAAAGTTTCTTTCATTAAAAAGGTACAAAAAAAAGAAACCAGAATAACTTCTGATTTCTTTTGGAATAAACTTATTTATTTATGTTTTCCCATTTCCAGTTGTGTACTTCTGGAATATCATCACCATGTTCACGGATGTAAGCATTGTGGAAGGCAATTGTTTCGTCCATTTGAGCTGCGAATTCAGCTGCTTCTGCTCCAAGAGCTGCATTGGCTGCATCTTGTGCCAAGTGGAAGCGATCCAATTCAGACATGACACGCATATCGAATGGTGTTGTGATATCTCCGTTTTCACGGTAACCATGTACACGAAGGTTATGGTTGTGACGGTTGAAGAAGATATCACGAATCATGCCTTCGTAACCATGGAAGGCAAAGATGACTGGTTTATCAGTTGTGAAGACTTTGTCGAACTCTTCATCTGAAAGTCCACGCGCATCGACGGATGGGTGACGCAATTTCAAGATATCTACCACATTGACAAAGCGGATCTTCAATTCTGGGAAGGCCTTGTGCAAGATTGTAATAGCTGCAAGAGCTTCAAGGTTTGGCTCTGTACCTGCAGCTGCAATGACAAGATCTGGATCTTCATCTGCTGAAACAGTTGATGCCCAATCGATCACCTTGTATCCTTCACGAACCAATTCCTCTGCTTCATCAGCTGAGTAGAATTGAGGACGTGGGTGTTTAGAAGAAACGATCAAGTTAATCATATCTTCTGCCTTGAAGGCTTGGTCCATCACCGCAAGCAACGTATTCGTATCTGCTGGCAAGTACTCACGGATATATTCTGGAGTTTTTTCTGCCAAGTGAGTCAAGATACCTGGATCTTGGTGAGTGTAGCCATTGTGATCTTGTTGGAAAACAGTTGAAGTCGCAATCAAGTTCAAGGCAGGGTAGTTTTTACGCCATGTCGTGTGAGTCTTCGATTTACGCAACCATTTGAAGTGTTGAGTAATCATAGAGTCCACGACACGAAGGAATGATTCGTAAGAAGCGAAGAATCCGTGACGACCTGTCAAGACATATCCTTCGAGCATACCTTCTGCTTGGTGCTCTGACAATTGAGAGTCAATAACACGTCCAGCAGGGCTCAAAGCTTCATCGTAGTCTGGTTTCGTACGTCCTAACCATTGACGGCTTGTACGAGTGAAGACTTCTTGAAGACGGTTTGATTTAGTTTCATCTGGTCCAAAGATACGGAAGTTATGTGGGTTCGCATCCACAAGATCTGCTGCATACTTACCAAACTCGATCATATCTTGGGCCATGATAGCCCCTGGTGTTTCAATCTTGAAGGCATGTTTCTTCCAATCAGCAGTGTCCATTGGTTCGATGACACCTGCGTTTGTGATTGGGTTCATAGCCATGCGACGGTCACCTTTTGGTGCAATTTCGGCAATTTCAGGAAGCAATTTACCAGTTTCGTCGAACAATTCAGCTGGACGGTAAGATTCCAACCATGAAAGAAGGGCATCTACATGCTCCATGTGGTGAGCATCTACTGGGATTGGAACTTGGTGCGCACGGAATCCACCCTCGATTGGTGTACCTTCCCAAGCTTTTGGTCCAGTCCAACCTTTAGGAATACGAGCAATCAAGACAGGATATACTGGTTGAGTTGCTTCTTCTGCAGAACCTTTACGAGCTTCTGATTGGACTTTCTTGATTTCTTCAATCGCTTCGTCTAATTTTTCTGCAAACAAAGCATGAGCTGCTTCGTGGTCGTCAGAAATAGCCGTTACGTCTGCAAAGATTGGTTTCCATCCAAGACCTTCAAAGAAGAGGGCCAATTCTTCGTCTGTTTTGCGTTCAAAGATCGTTGGGTTGTGAATCTTCCCACCGTTGAGGTAGAAGATTGGAAGAACAGCACCATCGTTAACTGGGTTCAAGAAGGTATTGGCCAACCAACCAGCCATCAATGGACCAGTTTCTCCTTCGCCATCACCGATTACGGTTGCAGCAATCACATCTGGATTGTCCAAAACAGCTCCAGCTGCGTGAGAAAGAGCATAACCAAGTTCTCCACCTTCGTGGATAGATCCTGGTGTTTCAGGCGCCGCGTGAGAGGCAATCCCTCCTGGGAATGAGAAGATTTTACATAGGTGTTTAAATCCTTCTTCATTTTGTGGGATATTTGGATTCAATTCTGTGTAAGAACCATCTAAGTAAGAGTTGGACACCATAACTTGTCCACCATGACCTGGTCCTTCAATGTAGAACATATCCAAGTCGTATTTGTTGATGGCACGGTTCAAGTGAGCATAGATAAAGTTTTGTCCTGGTACAGTTCCCCAGTGTCCGATTGGGTGAGCCTTCAAGTCGTTTTCAACCACTTCACGTTTCAATAATGGGTTGTCTTTCAAGTACATTTGAGCAGCCGAAATGTAGTTGGCTGCACGCCACCACGCATCCACTTTATCCAAGTAAGCTTTGCTGTTAAAATCAACAGTCATATTGTCTCCTCTCAAATTCTAGCTATGATTCTGATGAATTAGAATCCAGTGCAAGTATTTAGGTTATAAACATCCTGTTTCATTCATATGAAGACAGAACGAACGCGAACCAAATTTTAATTCAATTCTTTTCTATTCTATCAATAATTTAGCTTTTTGTATATAGAAAAAATTAAAAAAAATATAGTTTTTTATAAAAAGTTGCAAATCTCTTCTAAAATCAAAGCATTTTTCAATCATTTTACAAACAGCTTTCTGCTTAGACCACTTAAAAAGCCTTTGAAATCAGCTATCTATAAATCCCCTTGTCACATAAAATCTTTCATGATATACTTTAGATGTCAAACTAAAGGAGATCATTATGATGACGGAAAAACGCAATAAAGGATTTGTGTCAGGTCTAGTGCTTGCCCTTGTCTTTCTTGCATTCGCAGGATTAGTATTTTCATTATGGATGGGCCGCCAGAACCCTTCTACTAGCTTTGCGAAGGCAGAAAAGTCTGGGGACCCTGTAACGATGAAGGTCTATGATATTACACGAGAACCTGTCGGAACTGTGGACAACGGCCACGTCCTCTATATCGTCCAGTACGATAACCAAAACGATGGTAGGTTTGCAGGGATCGAAGCCAAAAAAGACGATGCGACGATTAAAGAGGTCATTGATAAGGCAAAAAATGGGGAACTGCAGACCGATCCTTATCAACTAAAGGGAACGCAATTAGCCCCTTTGGCAAAGGATAGCAAAAATACGTCTCGTAACGGTCGCCTTGTCGGTTATAGTGACTACATCCATTCCCTTCTCGACCCGACTTCTGTCGTGTCACTTAATATGACGACCAGCTATTACTTAAGCCTCACAGAGTACAACAAAGACTCCTTATTCCTCTTAATTGGTTCAGCTGCTCTTGCTGGACTTTCTATCATAATGGTCGTAGCCAGCTTCTCCGTTCGGAAACGGACCATTGCTTCCTATCAGGAACTCCACCAAAACTATCCCGAACTCCAAGGAGATCTGTCTCGCCTGTCTGATGAAGCCAGCTACTACAATCAAGACTTAAAAGTTATCTTGTACAAAAATCATTTGATTACCTATTTCAGAGGAACGCAAACGATTGATTTACGAGAGGTTCAACAACTATACTTACATGTCACTCGAGTTCGTCAATCAGGGATTGCTCGCTCAATCTTCCAATTGTGCTACATCCGCAAGGACAAACCAAAGAAACAGCACCGCCTAGCCATTAAGAATAAGAAGAACGCTGAAGAACAACTCTACACTCTTTTTGCACAGGTATCTGAGAGATTCCCAGATGTCAAGGTTGGAATTTAAAGATTTTCCAACTCCCTTTGGAAATACTGATCTAAGCACTAAATCCCCTCATCAGAATCAGTTGATGAGGGGATTTTTTTCTATTTAGGTCACATTTGAAACGAGAGGATTAAATCACTTTTTTACCATTTTTATAAACATCTGTCACTAGGTTGGTCGCAAAGAAATAGAAGAGATAATCTAGATTTGGTGCATCGTAAATAGTGATATCGGCCTGTTTTCCAGTATCAAAAGATCCAATGGTTTTGGCACGATCGACTGAATAAGCTGCATTAATAGTTACCGCATTGAGAATCTCAACTGGTGTCAAACGCATCATGAAGCAACCGAGGTGCATGGCAAACTGAAGATTGGCTGTCGGACAGGATCCTGGGTTACTGTCGGTTGTTAGAGTGATGGCCATCCCAGCATCCAGCATCTTACGAGCCGGTGCATAGGTATCTTCCATGAGGCTGAAGGTTGTAGCAGGCAATAGATTGCCGATAACTTTTGCTTTTGCTAGTTTTTGAATGCCTTCATCGGTAATCACCATCAGGTGTTCTGCGCTAGTAGATTCCAATTCAGCTGCAACATCCACACCACCGATAGACTCGATTTCATCCGCATGAATCCGCAGTTTGAAGCCCATTTCCTTGGCTTTTGACAGAAGATAGCGAGACTCATCTGCTGTAAAGACACCCTTTTCACAGAAGATATCACAGAATTCAGCTAACTTTTCTTCCTTCACTTTTGGAAGCATTTGCTCAATGATGAGATCTAAATACTCTTGAGAACGGCCCTTATACTCTGTCGGGATCGCATGAGCTGCCATAAAGGTCGAAACCAGATCAATTTCATGGTCACGGTCCAAGGCAGCTACTACATCTAGTTGGCGTTTTTCCGTTTCCCAATCCAAACCATAGCCACTCTTAGCTTCAACGGTGGTCACTCCATGACGCAACATATAGTCCAACAATCGTTTGGACTTGTTATAGAGATTGTCAAAAGATGCTTCACGAGTTGCCCGAACAGTGCTCAGAATTCCACCGCCTTGAGCGAGGATGTCTAAGTAAGAAACACCCGCTA
>NZ_JAPJPF010000008.1 GCF_030825805.1 Streptococcus sp. | reverse complement strand
ACAATCCAAAGACAATTGAGAGGCTAGGACTTTTGTCCCAGCCTCTTTTTGCTTTCTGTCGGAGCTAGTCTTTTAGGGGCAGTCGTGCTATAATCGTACTAGCAGATTATTGAAGGAGAAATTCATGAATCAAACAGTCGAATATCTAAAAGAACTCACAGCCATCGCATCACCGACAGGGTTTACAGAGGAAGTGGCCAACTACCTGGTCAAGACCTTGGCGGACATGGGCTACAGCCCTGTTCGGACAGCTAAGGGGGGTGTGACAGTCGTCCTCAAAGGGGAAAATGACGAGCAACACCGCTACATCACGGCCCATGTGGATACGCTTGGAGCGATCGTACGGGCAGTTAAGCCAGATGGCCGTCTCAAGCTGGATCGTATCGGTGGCTTCCCTTGGAATATGATCGAAGGGGAAAATTGTACCGTCCATGTGGCCAATACAGGAAAGACTCATTCGGGTACTATCCTTGTCCACCAAACCTCTTGCCATGTCTACAAGGATGCGGGAACTGTGGAGCGGACCCAGGACAATATGGAAGTGCGCTTGGATGAAAAAGTGACCAATGAAAAAGAAACGCGTAACTTGGGGATCGAAGTGGGAGATTTTATCAGTTTTGATGCTCGGACTATCGTCACAGATACGGGCTTTATCAAGTCTCGTCACTTGGACGATAAGGTCAGCGCTGCTATCTTGCTCAACCTTCTCCGCATCTACAAAGAAGAATGCGTGACCCTTCCAGTAACGACTCACTTTGCCTTCTCTGTCTTTGAAGAAGTGGGCCATGGGGCTAACTCCAGTATCCCAGCTCAAGCTGTCGAATACTTGGCAGTGGACATGGGGGCTATGGGAGATGACCAGCAGACAGACGAGTACACAGTTTCTATCTGTGTCAAAGATGCTTCTGGTCCTTACCACTACGGTTTCCGTCAGCACTTGGTGGCCTTGGCCAAGGAGCAAAATATCCCTTACAAACTGGACATCTATCCTTTCTATGGATCCGATGCATCCGCAGCCATGAGTGCAGGAGCAGAAGTCAAGCATGGTCTTCTCGGAGCAGGGATCGAATCGAGCCACTCCTATGAGCGGACCCATGTGGATTCTGTGGTGGCAACAGAGCGCATGGTCGATGCTTATCTCAAGAGCGACTTGGTCAAATAAGCTTCGTTTTCAAGGTTAAAACATAGGATTGAATCTGCCTGGTCCAGTTGACTGGGTAGATTTTTTAGGATAAACTGTCAAAAAATTCTTGACAAGCCAAAAAAATGTAGTAAAATATGTAGTAAATCAGAAAGTAACTAGTCTAAGATTTTCAGGGAGCCTGCGGGTATTGTGAGTAGGTAGTCGGGATTAGTGAACATTGGGCTGATTGTTTAGAGTAGGAGAGGATAACACATATTCTTCTCGGTAGGCACCCCTTATCGTGCGACTCCTTGTTAGAGGAGATAGAGATAATGGTCGCTTTCTACCCTTTTGACCATTAACTGAGGTGGTACCGTGTTAAACCTGATTTAATGCCCTCACAGAGTGTTACTCTGTGAGGTTTTTTGTATTCTGTTGAAGTTGGTCAGCTTGCTAACTTCGAAGAGTATTGGATGTGCTTGGGTCAGGACTTGCATCGCTTCGTCCCTAGGAAAAGAAAGGAATTCCTATGAAAAAAATTTTACCAGCTGATACCTTAACCCCCATTCTAGCCTACATGCGTGTCCAAGGTGACCATAAGGTCATCCTTGAGTCGATCCCGCGTGAGAAGGAGAATGCCCGTTTTTCTATCGTGGCCTACAATCCAGTATTTGAGGTGACCTATCAGGATGGCATCCTTTATGAGAATGGCAAGGTGCTGGAGCAAGATCCTTTTGACTACCTCCACCAGGTAACGGTAAAGGGGCTGACGTCTGATCTTCCTTTCGCTGGCGGAGCCATCGGTTTTGCAGGCTATGATATGATCGGAGTCTATGAGGAGATTGGATCCATTCCTCAGGATACCATCGGGACACCAGATATGCATTTCTTCATCTACGAGTCCTATTTGATTTTTGACCACAAGAAGGAAAAAGTCTATGTGGTGGAAGACAATATCTACTCTGGTCGGAGCAATGACGCGGTCCGCCAATCACTGGGGCAAGTGGTGACCAATCTGCAAACTCAAGCACCCAACGAGTTCACCCCTCAGGCCTTGCAGGCCCTGCACTTCACCAATCATATCGAGAAGGAAGTCTTTATGGAGATGGTGGAGAAGGCCAAAAAGCTGATCCGTGAAGGTGATATATTCCAATGTGTCCTCAGTCAACGCTTCTCAGCAGACTTTGAGGGTGATCCTTTGGATTATTACCGGAATTTGCGCGTGACCAACCCATCCAACTATCTTTATTTCTATGACTTTGGCGACTACCAGATCATTGGAGCCAGTCCTGAAAGTCTGGTATCGGTGAAAAAGGGAGAGGTGACGACTAATCCGATCGCCGGAACCCGACCTCGTGGAGCGACGGAAGAAGAGGACCAAGCTCTGGCTCATGAACTCCTTCACGATATCAAGGAAACAGCCGAGCACCGCATGCTGGTGGATCTGGGACGAAATGATATCGGGAAAATCGCTCAAAACGGGACGGTCGAAGTGACCAAGTATATGGAAGTCGAGTATTTCCGCTATGTCATGCACCTGACCAGTGTGGTCAAGGGGCAACTCCTGCCACACCTAACAGCTCTCGATGCCCTTAAATCCACCTTGCCAGCTGGGACAGTCTCTGGGGCTCCTAAGATTCGGGCCATGCGTCGGATCTATGAGTTGGAACAGGAAAAACGTGGCGTCTATGCAGGGGCTATCGGCTACCTCTCAGCGACAGGGGATATGGACTTCGCCATTGCCATCCGGACCATGATTCTCAAGAATCAAAAGGCCTATGTCCAAGCTGGGGCAGGGATTGTCTACGACAGTATTCCGGAGAATGAATTTTACGAGACGATTAACAAGGCAAAATCAATGACAAGAATAGGAGATGTTCAATGATTTTATTAGTGGATAATTACGATTCCTTCACCTATAATTTGGCCCAATACTTGGGAACTTTTACAGAGGTTGAGGTCTTGCGAAATGATGATGAGCGCTTGTATGAGCATGCGGAAGTGGCAGATGCTCTCGTCTTCTCCCCAGGTCCAGGCTGGCCAGCAGATGCTGGGAAAATGGAAGCCATGATCAAAGACTTTGCAGGTAAGAAACCTATGTTGGGGATTTGCTTAGGGCACCAGGCCCTGGCGGAGACCTTTGGTGGCAAGTTGCGCCTGGCTAAGAATGTCATGCATGGCAAACAAAGCCAGATTACCTTTGAAACACCATCTCCCATTTTCAAGGATATTGAGAATGATGTGCCCATCATGCGTTACCATTCTATCGTCGTTGACCAAATGCCAGAAGAATTTGAGGTAACAGCCATTACCACGGACGACCAAGAAATCATGGCCATCCAACACAAGAGCCTGCCCATCTACGGACTTCAGTATCATCCTGAGAGTATCGGTAGTCCAGATGGTCTAAAAATGATCGAAAATTTTGTGAAGCTGGTCCTAGACTAGACCAGCAGTTCAAAGCAGATAAAATTTCTATTGAAACGTGTAGAAAAGACAAGAGGAAACCCTTATGAAAGAACTATTCTTACAAATCTCTAATCGCCAAGACTTGACGCAAGAGCAAGTCCAAGAAGTCTTTGATCAAATCTTGCAAAACCAACTATCAGAAAGTCAAATCGCTGCCTTTTTGATGGGACTCAAAACCAAGGGAGAAACAGCAGACGAAATTACCGGAATTGTACGCGCCTTAAAGGCCCATGCGACGGTATTGCCAGAGACCTTCTCAGATGCCATGTGTAACTGTGGGACTGGTGGTGACCAATCCTATAGCTTTAACATTTCGACGACTGTTTGCTTCGTTTTGGCTGCTGGAGGGATCCGCATGGCCAAGGCCGGTAATCGCTCTGTTTCATCTAAATCGGGCTCTGCAGATGTTCTAGAAGCGCTGGGCATCAATGTGGCTGCCTCACCAGAGACCCTCTCTAAGGCCTTGGACGAGGTTGGCTTGGCCTTTATCTTTGCGCAAACCATGCATCCGGCTATGCGTTTTATTGGTCCTGCTCGTCAAGCTATGGGGATTCCAACCATTATGAACCTGGTCGGTCCTCTTGCCAATCCACTGGATCTTGAAACCCAACTCATGGGACTCTACCGTGTCGAATTGCAAGAGATTGTCGCGCGTGCCATCCAGCAGTTGGGACGCAAACGTGCCGTCGTCATCACTGGTCCTGACAATATGGACGAAGCGGCTCTTTATGGAACCAATACCTATACCCTCCTAGAAGACGGCAAGATCAGCCAGCATACCTTTACCTATGAAGATCTAGGGATGGACAAGGTGGAGCTGTCTGAAATAACTGGTGGTGATGCCAAGGAAAATGCAGAAATAATCCTCAGTGTCTTGAGGAATGAAGCCAGCCCTTATCTGGAAACAACGGTTCTCAATGCTGGTCTTGGTTTCTATGCCAATGGAAAAGTCGCAAGTATCAAAGAAGGTGTGGAGCTAGCGCGTCAATTGATTTCCGATGGTTCTGCCCTTGCTAAATTGCAACACTTACAAGAGGTTCAAGTATGAGTAAAGCCTTTCTACCGACAATCCTAGAACAAAAAGAAAAAGAAGTGGCGCAAATGGTCATGGAAGACCTCCAGCCTCTTCGTCAGACCTATCGTCTCTACGATTTTCTCAAGAGCCATCAAGAGCACTTGCAGATCATCGCTGAGGTGAAGAAAGCCAGCCCTAGTATGGGGGATATTAACTTGGATGTGGATATTGTTGCCCAAGCCAAAACCTATGAAGAAAACGGGGCAGCCATGATCTCAGTCCTGACGGACCAAGTCTTTTTCAAGGGAGATCTCGACTACCTTCGTGAGATTTCTTCCCAGGTAACGACTCCAACCTTGGCCAAGGACTTTATCATCGATGAGAAGCAAATTGTCCGCTCTCGCAATGCTGGAGCGACGGTCATTCTCTTGATTGTCGCAGCCCTGCCAGAAGACCGGCTTAAAGAACTCTATGACTTTGCGACAGGGCTTGGTTTGGAAGTGCTTGTAGAGACCCATAACTTACCTGAGCTCGAAATCGCCCATCGGATCGGGGCGGACATCATCGGGGTCAACAACCGGAACCTGGTCACTTTTGAAACGGATCTGAATACCAGTCTTGAATTGTCCACGCATTTCAAAGATCAGCCGGTTTATATATCGGAGTCCGCTATTTTTAATGGGTCAGATGCGGCTCTAGTCGCTCCCTACTTTAATGGGATCTTGGTAGGGACTGCCCTCATGACAGCAGGAGATGTAGCAGAAAAAGTCAAGGAGTTACAAATTGACAAAGGTTAAAATATGCGGCCTATCTACAGCGGAAGCCGTTGAGACGGCTGTCCTAGCAGGAGCAGACTATATCGGCTTTGTATTCGCTAAGAGCAAGCGGCAAGTCAGTCTGGAGCAAGCCCATGAATTGGCGAGACTGGTGACTGGTCCGACCAAAATTGTCGGAGTCTTTGTCTCACCCAGTCTAGAGGAGTTAGAGCAAGCCATTGCTCAGGTTCCCTTAGACATTGTTCAGATTCATGGAACGTTTGATGAAGCTCTGATTCCAAAGATTTCAGTTCCCGTCATTCGCGCGATCCAGCTCAGTGCTCAGGAAGCCCAAGTGACAAGCCTGGCGGACTATCTGCTCTTTGATGCTCCAGTAGCTGGGAGTGGGCAAACCTTTGATTGGGACTTGCTGAAAGATCAGAAGATTCAGCAGAATTTCTTTATTGCAGGGGGCTTGACAGTGGACAATGTCCGCCAAGCTCGAGAGACCTTTCAGCCTTATGCCCTGGATGTCTCTTCAGGGGTCGAAACAGACGGACACAAAGATATAGAAAAGATAAAAGCATTTATAGAAGGAGCGAAAGCATGAACTATCAACTACCGGATGAAAAAGGGTTTTATGGAAAATTTGGGGGCCAGTTTGTCCCAGAAACCCTGATGACAGCCGTGATCGAACTGGATAAGGCGTACCGAGAAGCCAAAGCAGATCCAAGCTTTCAAGCGGAATTGGATGACTTGCTCAAGAATTATGTAGGACGGGAGACTCCTCTATACCACGCCAAAAGCCTCTCCAAGCACATCGGAGGAGCACAAATCTACCTGAAACGAGAAGACCTCAACCATACAGGGGCCCACAAGATTAACAATGCCCTTGGTCAGGTCTTGCTGGCTAAACGGATGGGCAAGAAGAAGATCATCGCGGAGACAGGGGCTGGTCAACACGGAGTTGCGACAGCGACGGCAGCAGCACTCTTTGAGATGGAGTGTACCATTTATATGGGAGAAGAAGATGTCAAACGCCAGGCCCTCAATGTCTTTCGGATGGAGCTCTTGGGAGCAAAAGTCCATAGTGTGACAGACGGATCGCGCGTGCTGAAAGATGCGGTCAATGCGGCCCTTCGTGCATGGGTAGCTGGGATTGATGATACTCACTACATCATGGGATCTGCCCTTGGACCAGCTCCCTTCCCAGAGATTGTCCGAGATTTTCAATCCGTGATTGGTATGGAAGCCAAACGTCAGTTTGCTGAAGTCTCAGGAGGAAAACTTCCTGATGCGGTCCTAGCCTGTATCGGTGGGGGCTCCAATGCTATTGGCATGTTCTACCCCTTCGTAGAAGACAAATCTGTAGCCATGTACGGAGCGGAAGCCTCTGGTCTTGGTTTGGATACGGACAAACACGCAGCAACCTTTGCCAAAGGTCGTCCTGGTATCCTTCACGGAGCCTTGATGGAAGTGCTTCAAGATGCCCATGGACAGATCATGGAGGCCTTCTCTATCTCTGCTGGATTGGATTATCCTGGTGTGGGGCCAGAGCATTGCTATTTCAATGAAATTGGCCGAGCAAGCTATGATTCCATCACGGATGAAGAAGCCCTCGAAGGATTTAAGTTGCTCTCTCGTTTGGAGGGAATCATTCCAGCATTGGAGTCCAGTCATGCTATCGCACTAGCGCAAAAAGTCGCAGCGAAAATGACTCCGGACCAAAATCTTATCATTTGCCTATCTGGTCGTGGAGACAAAGATGTCATGCAGGTGAAAGAACGGTTTGAAGCAGAAGGGAAGTAGAGATGACCAAAACACTAACACAGCATTTACAAGCTATTAAAGACAGCAAGCAAGGAATCTTCGTCCCTTACATCATGGCGGGGGATCATGAGAAGGGACTAGATGGGCTCTTTGATACTATTCATCTCTTGGAGGAAAGTGGAGCATCGGCTATTGAAGTGGGGATACCCTGGTCGGACCCTGTAGCGGATGGCCCAGTCATCGAGATGGCTGGTCAACGTAGTTTGGCCAAGGGAGTGACCTTAACCGCTATTGTAAAAAAACTCCAAGAACAAGAGACCAAGATTCCCCTGGTCATCATGACCTATATCAATCCGGTCTACCAATATGGGATTGAAGCCTTTATAAAAGAATTAGCTTCTACCTCCGTCAAAGGGTTGATCATTCCAGATCTGCCAAATGAGCATGCGGATATGATAGCACCTTACTTGGAAGGGAGTGATATTGCCCTTGTTCCCCTGGTCAGCTTGACCACAGGCATCGAACGCCAAAAGGCTTTGATCCAAGAAGCAGAAGGCTTTATCTATGCGGTAGCTATCAATGGAGTTACTGGGAAAATGGGCAACTACCGAGACGACTTGGATCAGCACTTGGCAACCTTGAGAGACTTGGCCACTATTCCAGTTCTGACAGGATTTGGGGTTTCCACCCAAGAAGACATCCAACGCTTTAATCAGGTATCGGATGGTGTCATCGTAGGCTCGAAAATTGTTCGGGACCTTCATGAGGGCAAAACCAGCGATGTTAAGGCCTTTGTAGACTATGGTTCACACTTTAATAAATGCTAAGGATAAGAAAAATTACAAAATTTAATAAATTTTCAGAAAATTACTTCTCTTCTGAAAATCTTTGTGGTATAATCTTAAGACAACCTTAAAAATTTATTAGGAGTAAACAATGAAAAAAAGAAATGTCATTGCTCTTGCAGGAGTAGCTCTTCTTTCAGCAGGTATTCTTGCAGCATGTTCTGGTGGTTCTAAATCATCAAGCTCAAGCTCAAAATCAAGTGAGTCAGGTCAAAAATTCTCTTACGTCTATGAGACAGAACCTGAAAACTTGAACTACATCACATCTGGTAAAGCTGCAACCCACGAAATCACAGGAAACTTGATCGATGGTTTGTTTGAAAACGACAAGTATGGAAATTTGATTCCTTCACTTGCTAAAGATTGGACAGTTTCAGAAGATGGCTTGACTTATACTTACAAACTTCGTGATGATGCCAAATGGTATGATTCAGAAGGGGAAGAGTATGCGGATGTGACAGCAGATGACTTCGTTGCAGGGATCAAGTATGCCGCTGACCACAAGTCTGAAATGCTCTACATCATTCAAAACTCTATCAAGGGCTTGAATGATTATGTTGAAGGTAAGACTTCAGACTTCAAAAATGTAGGCATTAAAGCAGTTGATGATCATACCCTTCAAATCACTTTGAACCAGGCAGAGCCTTTCTGGAATTCTAAGTTGACTCTTGGGATCACTTTCCCAATCAATGAGAAATTCGTTGAATCAAAAGGGGATAAATTTGCCCAAGCAAGTGATACTAGCTCTCTTCTTTACAATGGTCCATACATCTTGAAGAGCTTCACTTCTAAATCATCTATCGAGATGAGCAAGAATGAAAACTACTGGGATAAGGACAATGTTCACATCACAGACGTTAAGCTCGAATACTATGATGGACAAGACCAAAGTAAATTGGCGAACTCATTTGAGGACAACGCTCTTAGCCTTGCTAAATTGTTCCCAACTGGACCTGGATTTACAGACCAAGCTAAGAAGTTTAAAGATGAAATCATCTACACACCTCAAGATGCCAGCACCTTCGTTATTGGTGTGAATATCGACCGTCAGTCTTACAAGTACACTTCAAAAACAACAGATGAAGAAAAATCATCTACTAAGAAAGCTCTTTTGAACAAAGACTTCCGTCAATCAATCAGCTTTGCCTTTGACCGTGAAGCCTATGCTGCCCAAGCAAATGGTAAAGATGGAGCAAGCAAACTGATCCGTAACTTGTACATCCCACCTACATTCGTTCAAGCAGATGGCAAGACCTTCGGTGAGATGGTTAAATCTGAGTTGGTGACTTATGGAGACGAGTGGAAAGATGCAAATCTTGACGATGGTCAAAATGGTCTTTACAACGAAAAACAAGCCAAAGAAGAGTTTGCCAAAGCGAAATCTGCACTTGAAGCAGATGGCGTGAAGTTCCCAATCCACTTGGATATGCCAGTAGACCAAACGACTCAATCTAAGGTTCAACGCGCTCAATCCTTCAAACAATCGGTTGAAAGTACGCTTGGAAAAGAAAATGTCGTTGTCGATATCCATATGGTATCAAAAGAAGATCTCTTGAACGTAACCCTCTTTGCTGCTAAAGCAGAAGACGAAGACTGGGATATCTCAGATAACGTCGGATGGAGCCCAGACTATCAAGACCCATCAACTTACCTTGATATCTTGAAAGCTTCTTCTGGTGAAAACACTCGTACCTTCCTTGGATTTGACCCAAGCGAAAACAATGAGGCAGCTAAGAAAGTTGGCTTGTACGACTTTGAGAAGATGGTAACAGAAGCAGGAGCTGAAACACAAGACCTTAACAAACGTTATGAGAAATATGCTGCAGCTCAAGCTTGGTTGACGGATAGTGCTTTGGTCATCCCAACCACTTCTAAGACTGGTCGTCCATTCTTGACTCGTGTCGTACCATTCTCAGCACCATTTGGCTGGACCGGTGGTAAAGGGAAAGACAACGTTGTCTACAAAGGTATGGAACTTCAAGACAAGGCTGTAACAACCGAAGACTACAACAAAGCTCTTGAAAAATGGAAGAAAGAGCAAGCAGAGTCTAACCAAAAAGCTCAAGAAGAATTAAAAGATCACGTGAAATAAATATCTTTTGATCGAGGCAAATTTGCCTCGATTTTTTTCTTGTTCAGAATTTGCTATAAAAACGCTTACATAGTATAATAGCTGTATTGATTACAAAATAGTGAGGTCTCTTTTATGAAAAAGAAAACAGTGGTGTCCATGGTGGCTTCAAGCCTTTTGCTAGCTCCCTTTGTCTTAAATCAAGTGGTAGCAGCAGATGAGAACCTAGCAGAGCTTGCTCCAACGAAAGAAGTGGTGACTCAGGTGGCTCCGGAGCCTGTAGCTTCTGAAGGGGTAGCTTCCCCATCTCAAGTAGACCAGTCTGCATCCGCTCCAAGTGTGGAACCTAAGAAGGAAGTAGAAACTTCTGAACCTGCAGGACCGAGTCCAATTGCTCCGGCAGAGACGGAGAAGGTTGACCAGCCAGTCGGACAAGAAAAGACCGTGACGGTAACTGAAAAAACAAACCTCCCGCAGGCACCTCAGGGGGCAGGTGTCCCAACTAGTCCAGTGGCTTCGACGGGAACATCAACTCCAGCGACAGGACAAGTCTTAACCTCTTACACAGGAAGCTTGGCAAATAGTGAGCTCAAGGATAAGGAATTAACGGTTCAAAATGCTGTTGATGAATTGCTTCAGTGGGCTGCGACGGATTCCAAACAGGTCGGTCAATCGGCGGCGGATCGGGAACGCTTTGCTAAGAGTCTAGGAATGATCAGTACTCAAGAAGACTTGAACCGCAAGGTCAGTCAAGAAGAGCTGACCAATATGTATAGCATTGCTAAGAAACTCTATGATGCCTATAGGTCTGAAAAGAAAGCTCCTCTCTTTTTAAATGGGCGGGCTCAACCCATCTTCCCTTATACAACTGGGGAAAAATCAGATGAAGACTACCACTATGAGGATAGCGAAATCGTCCGCTTCCCAGTCTATGTGGAGACCGATTACGATACAGATGCGGATGGCAAGCCGGATCTAGTCAAGGCCATTGTCCAGTTGCCTAAGGCAGTTGCCAGGGGAGACTTCAAGGCAGCGACCATTCTGGAAGCGCGTCCTTATGTAGCAGGAACCTTGGATGAGAACTATGTGACTCTTAAAAGCTTGGGCTTGCCGACAGATGGCTCCTATGATATGAAGAAATTGCGGAAGCAACCGGCTAAACGTCAGGCAGTTGGAAACTCGTCAACAGTAGAAGCGGCTAAGAAGGCCAAGGCTTCGGATTGGTATTACTACAGTCCCTACGAGTATATCTATGACTACGAAAATCTCAACTGGTACGACTATTTCTTGGTCAGAGGCTATGCTTTTATCTCCAGTGCAGGACTTGGTACCAAGGGATCAGAAGGATTTAACACCACAGGATCTGATCTCGAAATCAATGCCTTTAAGAATATTATCGAGTGGGTCAATGGCAAACGCAAGGCCTACACCGATAAGACCAGCAATGTCGAAATCAAGGCAGACTGGGCTACAGGAAATGTTGCTATGACCGGTCTATCCTGGGCTGGAACCACGACCTTTGGTGTGGCAGCGACAGGCGTAGAAGGCCTAAAGACTATCGTTCCGGCTGCTGGGATTGCTTCTTGGTATGATTATTTCAATAGTCAAGGAACCCAGTTTGGCAATGCACCTTATAGTGACCTTTCATGGCTCTCCCTCTATGTTAGCACGCGGATGCTGGATCAAGACGATTGGGCAGGGATTTGGCAAAATTATGCCAACTATATCAACCAGCTCAACAAGGATCAAAATGCGCACGAACGCAATTACAGCGATGTCTGGAAGGAACGGGATTATACCCTTCATCCTGAAAAATTCAAGACCAGCGCTCTTTTGGTTCACGGTTTGAATGATGACAACGTTAAAACCAAGCATTTTGAACTCATGTACGATGCTCTCAAGAAGGCAGGCCAAGACGTCAAGCTCTATCTCCACCAGGGAGATCACGTCTATCCAGCAGCCATGTCTCGTGGTTATGGTATCCAGGCCAATGGCCAAGATTTCTATGATCTTTTGAATACCTGGCTTAGTCATTACTTGTACGGGGTAGAGAATCAAGTTGACAAATTACCAGCTGTCTTGGCTCAAAACAACTATGACCCAAGTAAGTGGACCACTTATGATAACTGGAAGACTTCGCAACGCCTCTTCCTTAATGCACAGTCGAAACGCTTGGAAGAGACGATTTCAAGTGACTACGCAGGAGCTGGCATAGAGATTGCTAAACGCAACGAAACTGTGAGCCAAGGATCTTCAAAAGCCAACATGACCTTTGTGTCAGAAGTGACAGAAGATACTACCATCAAAGGGCATATCCCTGTGCACTTCAAGGCAGCCCTGGCTAAGGGGAAAGGCAAGAACTTCCAGATCAATGCCCTTTTAGTCGACGTCTCTGATGAGGAATTTGATGTGGTCGGCAACGGTGGCGTCAAGGCGGATAAAAAAGCAGACGGCTTCTGGATGGGAAGTAACCTTTCTAATCTCTCAGTAGCAGAGTTTGAGACCATTAAGACCAAATACAAGGTCATTGCCAAAGGATGGATCAACCTGGCCAACCCTGAGTCTGGCTATGATTCAGCCAGCTCAAGAAATAGTATCGAGCCAAAAGCTGGAGATTTCCACGACTATACGGTCCATCTGCAACCAAACCTCTATACGGTTAAAAAGGGCCACAAATTAGCCCTAGTCTTCAATACCTATGATCCATCTGACTTAACCGTTGAAAATCCTTACGAAGTCACCTTCAAGACAGATTCGATCCGTGCGACCATTCCGATTGTAGAAGGGACGCGTTCGCAAGTAGCTACTTATCTTCCTAACGCAGCTGATACAGCATATGCTGCCCTTCCTGAGATTCAAGGAGCTAAATTGGTAGAACCAGCAGTTCATTACATCGAAGACTACCATCTGCCAGTCCTTCCAGAGCCTGAAATATATGGTAGCTCAGAGATTCCTGCTAGTACAAATCTTCGTCCTCTCGTCAAAACGGCTGAGAAAGAAACTGCAAAACCAGAATCTCTATCTGTTGCTTATGGACAAACATTTGCCTATGAGACGGGTAAAGCAGTAGTTCCAGCGCAAGAAAAAGCAGGTCAGCTTCCTCAAACAGGCACTGAAGAGGAATGGATAGGATTCTATGGGTTAGGTACCCTCCTCTTGTCTAGCCTTCTTTTCTGGAAGAAAAAGAAAGAAGATGTCCAAGGCTGAGAACGTAGCAAATATTTCTAAAAACTAGAATTTTGGTGTAGAATAGAACTATCAATGAGAGATTAGTGGAAAGCACTGATCAAAGGAGGAACTATGGTACACGTACTAACAGATGCAACATTTGAACAAGAAACTAGCCAAGGCTTGGTCTTGGTCGACTTCTGGGCAACTTGGTGTGGTCCTTGCCGGATGCAGGCACCAATCTTGGAACAGTTGGCAGAAGAGATCCATGAAGATGACTTGAAAATCTTTAAGATGGATGTGGATGAAAATCCAAACACTGCTCGTAACTTTGGCATCATGTCTATCCCAACACTCTTGTTCAAGAAAGATGGCCAAGTGGTGAAACAAGTCGCTGGTGTTCACACCAAAGAACAACTCAAAGCGATTGTTGCGGAATTAAGCTAAGATAAAAAGGGCCCCTTGGCTTCTTAGCGTATCAAACTCGTTCACTTCCGATGATGGAAGTGGGCGAGTTTTTTCTTTTTATGAATTTGTTAACAGAATAAGATAAGGAATTGACAGCGCTTTCCTAAGGTGTTAGAATGAACCTGTGGTTTGCCATAAAATATAAGAAAGAGAGTGGGACAGAAATCGGTAATTCGTTAGAATTCGATTTTGTCGTCCCACCTCCGACAGTTGAGTAGGACTGTAAAAGCTGATGAAATCAGCGTAGTAGAGCCCACTCAACCACTGCTTTTTGCTCGACAATCAAAAGACAATTAAAAGGCTAGAACTTTTGTCCCAGCCTCTTCAGTCAATTAAATTTTCTAGTTAGTCTGCTAAAATCCATACGCTGACAGAGCGTTCTGAGACTGGGAAATCAGCCCAGCCGTCTTCTTGGATTTGAACGGGTTCTTGGTAATTTCCTAGGGCATCGTAGTAGGTCTGTCCTGCATATGCTTGGCCGATTTCCATGCGTTTGGCAGATGCAGCCGCATTTGAAATGACGCAGGCGATAGGAGCAGACTCTTCCGTTCCAGAGCGAGTCCAACCAATGCAGTTAGGATCGTCAAAGTAGTCTTTTTGTTCACCGTAGGATAAGTCTTTTCGGATACGAAGGAGTTGATCAAGCTCGGCTTGGAAATCCTGCTGGGCAAAGTCCCCTGAAATCCCGTAATAGTCTCCGTAAAAGATACATGGAAGTCCGGCCTCGCGGAGGAGAATGAGGGCGTAAGCAGCAGGCTTGAACCATTCACCAACAGTGGACTCTAAAGCTTGTCCTCTTTGGGTGTCATGGTTATCGACAAAGGTTACAGCACTTTCTGGATGATTGCTTGCGAGCGTACCATTGAAAATAGTGGTTAAATCAAAGTTTTCCCCTTCTTGGCTAGCTCTAAAGAGATTTTGGTGGAGGGCAACGTCGACTAAGTCGAACTGATAGTCAATGCTAGCTAGGTAGTCATTGTTGCTTTGTTCATCCCCATTCCAAAACTCGCCAAATACATAGAAATCTTCTCCATATTTGTCTGTGATTTGTTGGATGAAGTTCTTCATAAAGAAGGAGTCGATGTGTTTGACCGCATCGAGACGGAAGCCTTCTACCCCAGTTGTTTCAATAAACCATTCAGCCCATTGGTTGAGGTTTTCGACCACTTCTGGGTGTTTGAAGTCGATATCGGCATACATGAGGTAATCGTAGTTGCCGTTTTCGCTGTCGACCAGATCATCCTGAGCCCAGCCTTTGTTGTCCCCTTGGATCTGGTAAATCCCACTCTTATTGCGGGAAGCATCGTAGTCGGTACCGGTGAAGTGGTACCAGTGCCAGTGGAAGTCATTGTAGGCTCCATTTCGACCATCAAAGGTAAATTTGGTCCAGCCCTTGATAGTAAAAGGCTCTGTCAAGACAATGGTCCGATCGTTAGGGTCCACTTCGACCACTTCAAATTTTTCTAAACCATCGGCTGCTGCCTTATGGTTGAGGACCACATCAGCCATGGGCTGGATTTCAGCTTCTTTTAAGGCTTGGATGGCTTGCAAGTAGTCCTCTTTGAAACCATATTTGGTGCGGACAGTCCCTTTTTGGTCAAACTCTCCAAGGTCAAAGAGGTCATAGACGCCATAGCCGACATCATTGGCAGATGTCGCTTTAAAAGCAGGTGGCATCCAGATTTTACGAATGCCCAAATCTGCCAGGTGAGGAGCATCTGCAGCTAAGCGGGACCAGTGTTGGCCATCTGAGGGTAAGTACCATTCAAAATATTGCATTAAGGTTTGATTTTCCATTTTGTTCTCATCTTTCGTGAATAATGCCTTATTTTACCAAAAATGACAGGATAGGGCAAAGGTTTGCACTCTCGAAAACGCTGTCTTTATTGGATTAAGGATAAATGGGCTGGAAACGAGCTCTCGCATGAGAAAAATGGGGAATTTGCCCTCATGAATAGGAACTATTTTTTTCGGTTTTGTCCAAGTTGGCTCAATCTGTCTAAAAAGGGACTATAAGTCGAAGAAGTGTCTCCATCATTTGATTGACAGGAAGGAATGTCTGTAGGATCTTCCCTGCTGTCAGTTAAGTTGTTATCCTGTTTGAAAGCTAGCGTAATACCAGATGGGAGGAATTCTAGCTTGCTGACAGGAGGAGATGCCGTTGTTGAAAGGAGGGTTCGTTTTTACTGCATCTATTGAAAAATGATCTTGTCTACTTATTGTTGTCGTTTCGGATAATCCGTTAAAACGACACCTTTCAAAGGAGTTTGTATATGAAAAAATCTAGCCTTGTTTCGATTGTTTTTGCAAGTTTGTTACTGAGTCCAGTTGTTTTGGCGCGCCATGTCCAGGCGGAGGAAGTAGCTACGAATGGTGTAGAACCAGCCTTGACTACCCAGGTGGGACAGCCAAGTACAGTTGAAGCCACTCCTATTTCAGATGCAGTTCCAGCAAGTGGGGAGCTGTCTCCTAAGAAGGAGCTTACGAATCAACCTAACTTGGATCAAGCGACTGCTGAAACAGGTCCTACAACGATTCAGCCGACAACGGGAAATGAATCCTCTCCGACCAAGGAGACTGCTGTAGCAGAAAAAGCTCCTGTCCAGCCTACTAGTGATGCTCCTCAATCAGCAGAAGTGTCAGATGCAGAGAAGAATCCTTCTCCAGTTTCTAGCGCTTCTAAAGTGACTCTAGGAGAACTTTCAGAAGTGACAGGTCAACCAGTAGCAGAGGCAGATGTGAAGAAGGAAGCTACAGTGATAGACGCTGTCAACCACCTCTTGAACTGGGCTTCGACCAAGGAAAACCAAGTCGGATCAACTGATAAAGACCGATTGGCATTTGCTAAGAGCTTAGGAATGGTCAAGGAGGGAGTAGAGGGTACTGCTCCAGTTACAGATCTCTCCAGCATGGTGGAAGTGGCTAAAAAGCTCCATACTGCATACCGAGCAGAGCGGAAGAAACCTCTTTTTTTGAATGGACGAGCCCAGCCCGTCTTCCCATTTTCACCTGGGGATGATATTGAGCATTATTCCTATGATAAGAGTGACATCGTCCGCTATATTGTCTATGTTGAAACTGACTATGATACGGATGGAGATGGCAAACCTGATTTAGTCAAGACCTTTGTACAGGTGCCAAAAGCTGCTGTCAATGGGGACTATAAGGCTGCCAGTATCTTTGAAGCTAGCCCTTATGTAACAGGGACGACCGAAGAGCGTACCTTAGAGGGAATTGGTCTCAAAGAAGGTGGAAACTTCGAGATGGCCAAGCTCTATGAAAAACCTGCCAAACGCCAAGCCAGCAAAACTGTAACGACAGAAGAAGTAGCCAAGGCGACCGATCCAAAAGAATGGTACTATGTCAATCCGCGTGAAAGCTCGGATGACTATACACACTATGACTATGAAAATCTCAACTGGTACAATTACTACTTGGTTCGTGGCTATGCAGTGGTGACCAGTAGTGGTTTGGGCTCAAAAGGATCCGATGGGATCAATACGACCGGCTCTGATCTTGAAGTGGCCGCATACAAGAATATCGTGGAGTGGCTTAACGGCAAACGCAAAGCCTACTCTGATAAGACTAGCAACCACGAAGTCAAGGCAGACTGGTCCAACGGCAATGTTGCTATGACAGGCTTGTCTTGGGCAGGTACGACGACATTTGGTGTAGCGTCCACTGGAGTGGAAGGGCTCAAGACCATTGTGCCAGCTGCAGGGATTGCTAGTTGGTATGACCATTTCAACAGCCAAGGATCTCCCCTTGATACAGGAGCTTCCAATGACCTTTCCTGGTTATCTGTCTATACCTCTGGTCGTATCCTTGACAAGGAAGATTGGGACAAGGTCAAGGATTACTATGCAGCCTATATCACCAAGCTCAATGAACTCCAACACAAGGATGGTCATAATTATAACGAAGAATATGCGAAACGCGACTACACGCTCAACGCTGCCAACTTAAAGGCAGCTCCTCTCATTATCCAAGGGCTCAATGATGACAACGTCAAGCCTAAACATTTCGAACTTATGCTGGAAGCCTATAAGAAGGCAGGAATCGATCCCAAGGTCTTGCTCCACCAGGGCAATCACATCTATCCATCCACGCGTTGGTCAGGGACAGAAGTGGCAGGACAAGCTTTTAATGACCTGATGAATCTCTGGTATAGCCATTACCTCTACGGTATCGAAAATGGCATTGAAAATCTCCCACAAGTAACGGCTCAGGACAATTTGGATCCTAGCAAGTGGCACCGTTTTGACAAATGGGATACGGATCAAGCTATCTCAGGTCGGATCTACTCCAAGCGTGAAGAGGTAACGGTAACGGGGGATTATTATGGCACGGGAAACAACTGGACAACACGCAACCAGGATGCAGCCTTCCATTCTTCCGAAGTGGCAGCTTCCTATGCAGCCACCGTCGACCAAGATACGACCATTAAAGGTCATATTCCGGTGCATTTTAGCGCAGCTTTTGTCAAGGGAGACAAGAACCATGCCCATGTCAGTGCGACCCTGATGGATGTTTCCGATGAGGAATTTGATGTCGTTAAGGAAGAAATCACCTATGATAAAGATGGCTACAGCACGCGCACACTGGAAAAAGAAACCATCGATGAGACAGGTTACTGGAACGGTAGCAACCTAGAGACTCTGCCTCTCAAACGTTATAAGACCCACAAGGTTAAGAGTGTGGTGATTGCGCGTGGTTGGATGAATCTGGCCAATCCAGCTTCTCGCTATGACTCTGCTAGCTCTAGTCAGTCCATCGATGTGAAAGAAAATGAATTCCATGATTACACCATGTACTTGCAGCCAAACTTGTATACAGTGAAAAAAGGTCATCGTCTGGTCTTGAGTCTACACACCTATGATCCGGATTATATCTATTTTGCGGATCCATATGAAGTGACCTTCAAAACAGACTCTATTTCAACAACCATCCCAACTGTCGAAGCTAGTCGGTCGCTCTTATTCCGCTACCAGCCAAGTGAAAAGGATACTGAATATGCAAGCTTGGCAGATCGTATTCTCCCAATTGCTAAGAAGAAGCCTACTGTAGTGGAAGAAGCCGGTAAGGTCTCTGTTGCTGATCAAGCTAATCATCTGGAACAACAACCACCAGTCGGACGAGACCAAATGGACTTCCGTAAAGAACAGAAAGAAGAATTGGCTCAATTAGCACACGTCAGCGAAAGCAAAAGCCAAGGAGAGGAAAGTGTCGCTCGCTTGCCTGAAAAGGAGGAAGCTCACTTGCCTGAAACTGGAGAAACAGTAAATATCTGGACAGTTTATGGCTTGCTAACCTTCCTTGCGACTAGCTTGTGGAAAGTTGTCTACCGTCGCAAAGAAGATCAATAATACCAGACTGATCGCCCAAGGGTGATAGCATACCAAAGGATCCAGTCCATCAGAAGGAGGCTTTCATTGAGATCCATAGAACATTTCCAAGAACAAATTGCCACCATTTTTCAAGAGGCAATGTCCATACCGAGCTTTACTAATACCGAGACAGAAAGGGAGATAGAAGACTATCTAGACCAACGAATTGGGTCTATTCCATATTTCAAGAGTCACCCCCAGCACTTTGGTCTCTACCCTCTTCCCAATGACCATCTTCATCGCAGTGTCAATTGGGCCTTGGTCGATAAGGGCAAGAAAAAGACAGTGATCCTTTTTCACCACCACGATACGGTAGATTTAGAAGATTACGGTCCCCTAGCCCCTATAGCTTTGGATTCCGAGGCACTGGTTCAAGCCTTGAAGGGCATTGATTTTCGATCAGAAATGCAGGAGGACCTAGATTCTGGCCAATGGCAATTTGGACGAGGTTCTTGTGACATGAAGGCGGCTTTAGCGCTCCAACTGGGTGTCTTAGAAGCCTACGCCTCCGATCCAGAAGGGGGTCAGGTCAACCTCCTTTACCTATCTGTGGGAGATGAGGAGTCCTATTCACGTGGGATGAGAGGAGCATTAAGTTTGCTCTGTCAGTTAAAAGATGAGTTTGACTTGGACTATGTCTTAGCGGTCGATTCAGAACCCTTTGAAGCCACTAGTGATAAGGAGAAGGTCCTGCACATCGGTACTGTCGGCAAGCTCATGCCAGTCGTCGTGGCCCAGGGGGTCTTATCCCATATGAAGGAGCCTCTTAAAGGAATCAACGCCCTCTCTCTCCTAATAGCAGTCGCTTCGAAATTGGATCTCCATCCGGACCTATCCGACCAAGCGCTGGGAGAGCAGTCTCCTCTTCCTTCTTGGTCTTATCTGCGAGATTTGAAGGACCAGTATGATGTATCGACGGTCCTCTATGCTGCTGGCTATTTCAGTGTGCTGCATCTGAAAAAGACTCCACAAGAATTGCTGCAACGCATCAAGGAGTTGAGCCAGGAAGCGGTTGATGAGTTTTATGTCAAATACCTGTCCCTCCAGGACCAAGCAGGACAAGAACATGTGATAGCTCAGCCATGGGTGATCAGCTATCAAGAATTGCTGGATCGTTGCCAAAAGAAGGAAGGCTTTTCAAGCTTCCAAGAGCAATGTGAGCAAAGGGCCTACCAAGCTTTCTTAGCTGGAGTCAGCTATCAGGCCATTGCCATCCAGCAGATCCAAGCTTACTTAGACTTCCTAGCGGAGAAGACTCCATTGGTTGTCATTGGCTTTGCACCACCCTATTACCCATCCATGAACTGTCGTTCTTTACCAAACACCAGTCTCAAAATTGGCACCCTGGTGGATGATTACCGCCACTATTTAGGAAAACGCGGCCTGAGCCTAAAGGTGGAGGAATACTTCATGGGCATTTGTGACACCAGTTATTGTGCCTTGGAGAGAGACCTAGCAAGCTATCAGGTCGTCTTGGATAGTTTGGCGACCCCTTCTCAAGTCTACGAGTTGGATCTGGAAAAAATTGCCCAGATCCAAGTGCCGGCGGTCAATTTAGGACCTTGGGGCAAGGAGCTCCATCAACGAGGGGAGCGGGTCTATAGGGAGGATCTCCTGGAGACCATCCCTAACTATCTATTTGGCCTTCTCTACCGTTTTGAGGAATTGCTTTAATACTTAAGTTTTCCATTGACAAATGAGGAAAAGAGGACTAAAATATAGGCAAAATAAGTAACCACTTTCTTTCATTAGGGAAATGGAATAGGAGAAGGAGAATCTATGATTGAATTTCAAGGAGTCACCAAGGATTACGATGGTCAACTGGCATTGAACCATTTGAACTTAACCATTGAAGATGGGCAAATTGTCGGTTTGATCGGCCATAATGGAGCCGGAAAATCAACGACCATTAAGAGCCTGGTCAGTGTCATCACCCCGACGACTGGTAGAATCCTAGTAGATGGGAAGGAGCTCTATAGCAATCGCTTAGAAATAAAGAAGAAAATTGGCTACGTAGCCGATTCGCCAGATCTCTTCCTTCGATTGACGGCCAATGAATTTTGGGAGTTGGTCGCTACTTCTTATGATATGAGCCAGCAGGAATGTGATGACCGCTTGGAGCATTTGCTACATCTGTTTGACTTTGCTAGTCATCGTTATGAGGTCATTGAGTCTTTCTCTCATGGGATGCGCCAGAAGGTCTTTGTCATCGGGGCTCTTCTATCTGATCCAGACATCTGGGTTCTAGATGAGCCCATGACTGGTTTGGATCCCCAAGCCTCTTACGATCTGAAGCAGATGATGCGGGAGCATGCGGATAAGGGCAACACTGTTATCTTCTCTACCCATGTCCTCGAAGTAGCAGAACAGCTCTGTGATAAGATTGCCATCCTGAAGAAGGGGAACCTCATCTTTTATGGAACTATCGAGGAATTAAAGGGACAACACCCAGAACAAAGCCTAGAGTCCATTTATCTTGGACTGGCCGGTCGAAGAGAAGAGGTGAGTCCAGATGCGTCTTAAAATGGTTCGTCGCCTAGTGGACGTCAACATTATCTACGCTACTCAGCCTGCCCAATTAGCGAAATTTAGAAAGAAGCAGGAAAAGGATCCGACTAGGAAAGTCAATGTTTCCGCCCAGTCCATTCGGACCTATATATTTATCGGTCTCCTTTATCTCTTCCTTTTTGGGATACTTTCTAGTGCCAATGATTTTGTCTCTAGCCCTGGTCCCTTTGTCAATATGATTACGCTCTTTGCGCTCTTGGCTATATCCCAAGGCTTGATGAGTTTTTACAATGTCTTTTACGAAAGCAAGGATTTACAATTTTACCGTCCCTATGCCTTTTCGGATGCAGAAGTGATTGCAGGAAAGAGTATTTCGGTCATCTTAGTGCTCCTGATGGCCTTGCTTCCAATGCTGAGTTATTTCATCATTCTTCCTATTCAAGCAGGGGGAAATGTTTTGGTGGGGCTCCTTCTTGGCCTTCTTTGCGCCTTGATTCTCCTCTCCATCCTCTTTTTAGGCACCTTGTTCTTATCCCATCTGATTACCAAATCAGCTGTCTTTAAGAAACACACGAGTTTGGTGTCTAACCTCATCATTGGATTGAGTAGTCTCATTTCCATTGGAGCCTATCTCTATATCAATAAGCTCCAGTCAGAGCACTCGGTAGCTGGTGATCTGGTCACTCAACCCAGCATTTTTCCTCCGATAGAGGTCTTCCATACCTTTATCTTGAATCCTTTGGATTCAGGAGCTCTACTTGGGATGTTGGCTTGGGTATTGGTTCTAGCAGTCCTCCTTTGGCTGGTAAAAAGTCAGGTCTTGCCTCATTTCTATGATGCTGCCCTTGAGGTTTCTTCTAGCCATGCGGTCAAGGAGCGGGTCAGTCAGATGAAGCTAGGAGATCAGAAGGCCTTTCATCGCTTTACCGTTTCCTACCATAAACGGCTTCTGAGTGATGGTACCTTGCTGACGCAGGTTATCTTCATGATGGCAATTTTCCCTTATCTGTTCACATTTGGCTTGTTTTTAGGAGCATCGCGAGCTTCCCTCCAAATTGAAAACTACCTCACGCCCCAATACCTGCTTCCTTTATCGCTGATTGCTTTTATGATTGGAATCTTCAACTCTGTGGAAAGCTTGACCAGTATTGGGATCTCATTGGAGCGGGAAAATTTCGCATATCTTCGTGCCCTTCCGATTGACTTTAAACGCTATTGTTTGAAGAAATTTTGGATCCTCTTTTCGGTCCAGTCTGCTTTGCCGATCGTGCTCTTAGTAGGGGTATCTTGCTACTTTGGGGTCCATCCCTTCTCCCTTCTAGCCATGCTTTTGATTTGGTTTTTGACCAGTTTGAGTTTGAGTGTGATCGCTTTTAGACGTGACTACAAGCTCTTAACGACCAACTGGTCGACTGTAACGGATCTGATGAACCGTAATAGAGGAAATGCTGCCCTGAGAGGATTATTGATCTTTATCTTTATTATCGTTATGCTGATTCTGATAGGTTTTGCTTTCTATTTATCCGCTGTGGCCTTCACCACCTTGATTGCTAGTGTGATTTATCTTCTCATTGCAGCTATAGGAGCTCTTGCAACTGTTTCTATCTATAAACGTACTTTTTATAAATTTAACCAAGAGATTGGTGAATAAAAAAAAATCCCTCTGGTCCTGACCGGAGGGAATCTCTATGGTAAAAGAGAGTGGGACAGAAATCGGTAATTCGTTAGAATTCGATTTCGTCGTCCCACCTCCGCACAGTTGAGTAGGGCTGTAAAAGCTGATGAAATCAGCGTAGTAGAGCCCACTCAACCACTGCGTCTTGCTCGATAATCTAAAGATAATTGAGAGGCTAGGACTTTTGTCCCAGCCTCTTTTATAGTTTGTTGTTAAATTTCATAGCCGATTAAGAGGCCACCTTCTTCAGCATAGAAGCTACAGAGGCCAGAGGTCGGAAGAACTTCGATATCCGCATTGGCGAATTTTTCATGGACCAAGGCAGAGAGTTGTTCTACGAATTTATCGTTGCGGCGGTGAGCGATGGTGATGTGTCCACCTTTATAGCCGGCTTTGAGCATTTCTTCAAAAGTAGTGGAAATAGCTTTCTTTTGGCCACGGGCTTTATGAAGGAGTTCAAGGGTTCCGGTATCGCTGGCTTGGCCGACCATACGGATGTTTAAGAGGCCGACAACCGTTCCGATAATTTTATTAAGTCGACCATTTTTAACCAAATTATCGACCTTAGCCAGTACAAAAATCAGTTTGGTTTTTTCTTGGTATTTAGTGATGACTTCGACCACTTGATCAAAGTCAAGGTCTTGAGCGATGAGTTGATGGAGTTTGCGGACGAGGAGGTCCACTTCACCACCAGCTGATAAACTATCGATCACATGGATATTGCTTGCAGGATGGTCTTCTAGATAAAGTTTTTTTGCGACCTGAGCACTATTGTGGCTTCCAGACAAAGTACCAGTGATGGTAACAACGATGATATTATCAGCACCCTCGAAGGCCTTCATATAGTCATCAGGACTAGGACAAGCTGATTTGGAAGCAGTAGTAGTCGCATACATATCTTCCATCATTTTATCTGTATCAAGCTTGGCGTCGTCTGTATAGATGGTCTCACCAATCTGGATGGTAAGGGGAACTGAAACAAAGCTAGTATCTGGTGCAACACTTTCATAAGTACGATAATCACAGCCAGAATCTGCAATAATTTTCCATTTCATTTTTATTACCTCAAAATGTAAAAAATTGTACATTGACAAGTAGTTAGTCTTTTTTTACAATTATATCATGAAGTTGCATTCTCTGAAAGCAGATACATTCAGATGATACAGATAGAAAGTAAGTGTTATGGCAGAAAGAAAGATATTCGAAAAATCCTTAGCGAACCTAAAGCGATCCAATCAAGAAAGCAATGCCATCACACGGGAATCCTTGGAGATTTCCCTGCTTCAGTTGTTGGATAAAAAGGACTTGAAAAAGATTACCATTTCAGAATTGGTGGAGAGAGCAGGCGTTTCTCGTGCAGCTTTTTACCGAAATTATGAGTCAAAAGAAGAATTGCTCGAATCCATCTTCCAATCAACTGTTTCGAAGATTACCAAGTCTTTGGAAGGCTACAATTTTAAGACCGATTTGTACCAGATTTGGGTCTATCTCTTTAAAGAGGCTAAGAAGGAAGCCCGTATTATCAGCTTGGCCGTCGATTATAATTTTGAGAAACTGCTTACCAAGGCCGTTTATGAATTTCTGGAAAAGAGGAGTAAAAGTCAGAAATCCTCACAAGGACCAGCTAGCTATTTGAATTCCTTCCTCAGCTCAGCCATTGTCTCTGTCCTAGCCAAGTGGATTAAGGATGGCATGAAGGTGCCGGCGGAGAAGATGGCTTCTTTAGGACTTCCCTTGTTTCCTCAAAAGAAAAGAAAATAAGAAAAATGATCTACTAGATCGAGTGTTTACTTCGATTCCAGTAGATCATTTTTTACTTTATCCAGGAAACGGTCCAGTTCCTTTTGGTTCTTGAGAGAGATGAATTTTTTTGGGTAGGTGGAGTGGATGTTTTGATACCTTTCTCTGGCAGTTTTTGTTCGTCCATCCCAGAGAATCCAACGGATGAATTCCCAGTCAAAGCGTTCAGGGCATCCTGCTGCCATACTCTCACGGACACGGCCTTTATAATGGCAGTATCGTTTCCATCCTCTATAGAGGCAGTTCCAACGAGAGAAGTTGAGAAAGATAATCTGGTCGGCTTGCTCCATTCTCTCCTCATAGCAGCACCAAGAGTAATTGCCATCAATAACCCAGTCTCTATGCTCGCTGAGAAACTGTTTCATTTCTTGCTCCATCCAATCCCGGTCACTGTCTATCCAACCCGGTTGAAATTGAAGGGTGTCCATGTGGAGCTTGGGAATGGAGTAGTAGCGGGCTAGGTTTTCAGCCAAATTTGACTTACCAGATCCTGAATAGCCGATAATCATAATTTTCATGTCTTCTCCTCATTTGGAAGCAACAAAAAAAGCTCCGAGGAGCTCATTTTGTATGCAATGCTTGATTAGCCAAGTTTTGCTGCAAGACGTGCTTTATCACGGCTAGCTTTGTTTTTGTGGATCAAACCTTTAGTTTCTGCTTTATCGATAGCTGAGCTAGCAGCGCGGTAAAGTTCTTCAGATGGGTTTGCTTCAAAAGCTTTGATTGCAGTACGCATAGCTGATTTTTGAGCTGAGTTTTTTTCGTTTTGTTTAACGTTCAATTCAGCGCGTTTGATAGCTGATTTAATGTTTGCCAATTATTTCACCTCCAATGATATTCTAACTCTCTTATTATATCTGAAAACTTTTCTTTTGACAAGCCCAAACTAATTTTTCTTCGAATCCTTATTTTTCTAGGATTGTTTTGCTTCATATCTCACTATCTCTTGAGATAGATTTCGTCAATCTCATGGTTAGCAGATTTGTGCAGGATCAGTTCGGCTCGGTTCCGGGTGGGCTCGATATAGTCTTTGAGATTTAAGAGGTTGATCGACTCCCATACCTGATGAGCGAAGGCGAGGACTTCTTCTTCAGGTTGCTTAGTAAAGTGGTGGTAGTAGTTGCTTGGGTCATCTTTCGCACGGTCTAACAACTTTTTAAAGCGATCGATATACCAGGATTCAATATTGGCAACCTCAGCATCCACATAGATGGAAAAGTCAAAGAAGTCTGTCATATAGAGACGATCGTTTTGTGGATTCTGAAAGACATTGATCCCTTCCACGATAATGAAGTCCGCAGCTTGGATGGTTTGCTTCTGGTCAGGGACGATATCATAAATCTCGTGAGAATAGACGGGGATTTGATAGCTTTGACCATTTTTGAGTTGGTTGAGGAAATCCAAAAGGAGCTCCATATCATAACTTTCAGGGAAGCCCTTGCGATTGAGAATGTTTTGTTCAATCAAGGTGGCGTTGGGATACAAGAAACCATCGGTGGTCACCAATTCAACAGTAGAATCTGAAAAGGTCCGAGAAAGAAGGATTTGAAGGAGACGACTAGTCGTTGATTTGCCGACAGCCACAGACCCTGAAATTCCAATCATAAAAGGCTGTTTTTTACTTTCCTGTTGGAGAAAAATGCCTTTTGAGAAAGCTAAATCCTCTTTCGCTTTTTTGTAGATTTGAATTAAGTGTGTCAGGGGTAAATAAATATCGGTTACATCTTGTAAGCTAATGAGGTCATTAAAACTCTTGATTGAATTCAATTCCTCTTCAGATAGAGGAGGGGTTGATTTCCGGTGGAGATTTTGCCAAGTTTGTCGATTGATCTTTTCGAAGTGTAGAAATTCTTTATCCATTGCAAGCCTTTCCTCCATAGTGACCTTTAGTATATCAGTTTTGAGATCTTCTGTAAACGATTTAAAAATAGGTTAAATTATGCTATAATGCTAATATGAGTAAAATGTACTATGATGAACATCCAGATGCTCAACATGATATCCACGAGTTACAGGTGGTTCTTCTAGGAGAGCGGATGAAATTTCTGACGGATGCCGGTGTTTTTAGTAAGAAAATGATCGACTTTGGTAGTCAGGTCCTCTTATCTTGTTTGTCCTTCCAGCAAGGAGAGACGGTTTTGGATGTTGGTTGCGGCTATGGTCCACTTGGTCTCTCTTTGGTTAAGGCCCAAGGGATCCATGCGACTATGGTAGACGTTAATACACGGGCTTTAGATCTAGCTCAGAAAAACGCAGATTTAAATCAAGTTGAAGCAAAGATCTTCCAATCCAATGTTTATGATCAGGTTGAGGGAAGTTTTGATCATATTATCAGTAATCCTCCCATTCGGGCTGGGAAAAAGGTAGTCCATCAAGTGCTTTCTGGGAGTTTTGACCATTTGAATCCTGGTGGAGACTTAACCATTGTCATCCAGAAAAAACAGGGAGCTCCGAGTGCGAAGGCCAAAATGGAGGAAGTCTTTGGGAATTGTGAAATCCTCAAAAAAGACAAAGGATATTATATTTTAAGGAGTGAAAAAGTCACATGAGAGCTGTAGATATCATTCAGAAAAAACGTGATGGCATTGAGTTGAGTAAAGATGAGATTCATTGGTTGATCGAAGGCTATGTGGCTGGAACAGTACCTGATTATCAAATGGCTGCCTTTGCTATGGCAGTTTATTTCAAGGGGATGACGACCCGAGAAATCTCAGATTTGACCATGAAGATGGTGGAGACAGGGGAGCAATTCGACCTTTCCGCTATTAAAGGCATCAAGGTGGACAAACACTCAACAGGTGGTGTAGGGGACAAAGTAACAATTGTACTGGCACCTCTAGTGGCCAGCTTTGGCGTCCCAGTTGCCAAGATGAGCGGTCGTGGTCTTGGACATACAGGGGGGACCATCGATAAGCTAGAATCCATTAAAGGATTCCAAATTGAGCGGACCCAGGAAGAGTTCATTAAACAAGTGCAAGAGATTGGTCTTTCTGTTATCGGTCAGTCTGACCAATTGGTCATGGCGGATAAGCTCCTCTATGCGCTTCGGGATGTAACAGCGACAGTTGATACAATTCCATTGATTGCCAGCTCGGTCATGAGTAAGAAGATTGCGGCTGGAGCGGATGCCATCCTTCTCGATGTCACCGTTGGAGAAGGGGCCTTTATGAAGACCATTGAAGAGGCGCGTGAACTGGCTCGTACCATGGTAGATCTTGGTAATGCTGTTGGTCGTAAGACCATTGCTGTCTTGACAGATATGAGCCAGCCTTTAGGAACCAGCATCGGGAACCGTCTCGAAATTCTTGAAGCCTTAGATATTCTTCAAGGAAAAGGAAGAGAAGATGTGACTCACTTCATTTGTGAATTGGCTCAAATTATGCTGGAACTCGGTGGGGTGACGGCCAGCTTGGAAGAAATCAAGCAGCATCTGACAGCCGGCAAAGCACTGAAGAAGTTTGAAGAAATGGTCCTTGCTCAAGGTGGAGATTTAGACGATCTCTATCGTCCAGTTCAGGTAAAAGAACAAGTGCCTGTCTATGCAGAAGAGGATGGCTATATTGCAGCCTTGCCTGCGATGGAACACGGACTCTTCGCTATGCGTCTTGGAGCTGGCAGAGCAGTCAAATCAGATGATTTAGATTATGAAACAGGGATTGTTTTTGCTAAGAAAGTGGGGGATCCTGTTCAAAAAGGCGACCTTGTTGCAACTATTTATACAAATTTAGAAATTAGTCAAAAAACCATTGCAGAATTCCAAAAAAATGTTAAAATACTAGACAAGGTTGTAAGCGTTTCAGAAATTATTGAAATTGTTTCGTAATTCATTTGGGGGAGATTTATTAATGAAATTAAACAAATATATTGACCACACATTATTAAAACCTGATGCACAACAAGAACAAATCGAGGCTTTGATCGAAGAAGCGAAAGAATATGATTTTGCAAGTGTTTGTGTCCAACCGACCTGGGTCAACTTCGCTGCAGAAGGTCTTCGAGATTCAGATGTAAAAGTGTGTACAGTGATTGGTTTCCCTCTTGGCGCAAATACACCAGCTGTTAAAGCATTTGAAACTCAAAATGCCATCCAAAATGGAGCCGATGAGATCGATATGGTCATCAATATCGGTGCCTTGAAATCAAAAAATCTGACATTAGTAGAAGAGGACATTCAGGCCGTTGTGGATGCTAGTGGCGATCGCTTGGTAAAAGTGATTATCGAAACTTGCTTATTAACTGAAACTGAAAAAGTAGTGGCTTGTCAGATTGCCAAATTGGCAGGAGCAGACTTTGTCAAAACTTCGACTGGCTTCTCTACTGGTGGAGCAACTGTTGAGGATGTAGCTCTCATGCGCCAGGTTGTTGGACCGGATATGGGAGTGAAAGCATCTGGTGGTACTCGTAGCTATGAGGATGCTCAAGCCATGATCCAAGCGGGTGCTAACCGAATCGGTACTTCCTCAGGAGTAGCCATCATGAAGGGAGAAGTAGCCCATGGCGACTACTGAGTTGATTGACCTAGCTGTAAAAACAAGTGAGAATGCTTATGTACCTTATTCTCATTTTCCAATTGGAGCTGTTCTTGTGACAGATGAGGGGAAGATTTATACAGGCGTCAATATTGAAAATGCGAGCTTCGGCTTGACCAATTGTGGCGAGCGGACAGCCATCTTTAAGGCTGTTTCAGAAGGAGAGCGTTCATTTAAGGAATTAATTATTTATGGTCAGACGGAAAAACCAGTTTCACCCTGTGGTGCTTGTCGCCAGGTGATGGCTGAATTTTTCGAGCCAGACCTACCGGTTACTCTGGTAGCCAAAGATAAATCGACGGTCGTGATGACGGTCAAGGAATTGCTTCCATATTCCTTTACAGATCTTACCTAGTAGCTTCTGTAAAGGCGGTCTATTGACCCTTTCATTAATCCGCAACTTAGTTGCATATCTTATTTAGGAGGTTCAGAAATGAACAAGAAACAATGGTTAGGCCTAGGTCTAGTAACTGTCGCTGCAATCGGACTTGCTGCATGTGGAAATCGTGCGTCTCGCAAAGATTCTTCAGATGCAAAAACTGATTTAAAAGCTGCTATCGTTACTGACACAGGTGGTGTTGATGATAAATCATTTAACCAATCTGCATGGGAAGGTCTACAAGCTTGGGGTAAAGAAAACGGTCTTTCTAAAGATAACGGATTCACTTATTTCCAATCTACAAGTGAAGCAGATTTTGCGAATAACTTTAGCCAAGCTGCTACAAACGGCTACAAATTAGTTTACGGTGTTGGTTACAAACTTGCTCCAGCTGTTACAGCTGCTGCAGATGAAAATGCTGATATCAACTACGTTATCATTGACTCTGTTGTAGGCGACAAAAAGAACGTAGCATCTGCTGTTTTTGCGGATAATGAAGCTGCTTACCTTGCAGGGGTTGCTGCTGCCAAAACAACTAAGACTAACAAAGTTGGTTTCATCGGTGGAGCACGTGGTGAAGTTATCACTCGTTTTGAAAAAGGATTTGAAGCAGGCGTGAAGTCTGTAAACAAAGATATTTCAGTAGACGTACAATATGCTGAAGACTTCAACAACCCTGAAAAAGGAAGAACTATTGCAGCGACACAATACGCTGCAGGAGCTGACGTTATTTACCAAGCTGCTGGTGGTACAGGAGCTGGTGTCTTCAAGGAAGCTAAAGACTTGAACGAGAAGAAAAATGAAGACGAAAAAGTTTGGGTTATTGGTGTAGACCGTGACCAAGTCGACGAAGGTAAATACACTTCAAAAGATGGTAAAGAATCTAACTTCGTATTGGCTTCAACTTTGAAACAAGTTGGTAAAACTGTTCAAGAAATCGCAACTCAAACTGCTGATGGCAAATTCCCAGGTGGAAAAGTGATCACATTTGGTTTGAAAGATGGTGGTGTTGATTTGACAACTTCTAATCTTTCTGAAGATGCTAAAAAAGCAGTAGAAGATGCTAAAAAACAAATTATCGATGGTAGTGTAAAAGCACCTGAGAAATAAAACCTTCCGGAAGCGATCCATCCTTCTTGGGTCGCTTTTTTATGAGGTGTTGGGACATTTTGTCTCAATAGAACTTACTAACTCGTTTAGCAGGTCCTACTGAAATAAAATATAGTTTTCTAGAAAGGAATATTCGAATGGCACACGAAAACGTCATTGAGATGCGTGAAATTACCAAAATCTTTGGTGAATTTGTCGCAAACGACAAAATCAACCTCGAATTGCGTAAAGGTGAAATTCATGCACTTCTTGGTGAAAATGGAGCTGGGAAATCAACCCTGATGAATATGTTGGCTGGTCTTTTGGAACCAACGAGCGGAGAAATTGTGGTCAATGGGAAATCTGAAAAACTAGATTCTCCTTCAAAGGCTGCTTCTCTAGGGATCGGGATGGTTCACCAGCACTTCATGTTGGTAGAGGCTTTCACTGTTGCAGAAAATATCATTCTTGGTAGCGAAGTTACTAATAAAGGTGTATTAGATTTGAAAAAGGCTAATGCAGATATCCTTGAGTTGTCAGAACGCTACGGCTTGGCTGTGGATCCTACCGCAAAAGTTGAAGATATTTCTGTTGGGGCTCAACAACGTGTAGAAATCTTGAAGACACTCTATCGCGGAGCTGATATTCTGATTTTCGACGAGCCTACAGCAGTGCTAACTCCTGCTGAAATTTTGGAGTTGATGGAAATCATGAAAACTCTTGTTAAAGAAGGGAAATCTATCATCCTTATCACTCACAAACTGGATGAAATTCGTGCCGTTGCGGACCGTGTCACAGTTATTCGTCGTGGGAAATCCATTCAAACCGTTGGCATCGAAGGTGCTACCAATAAAGATTTGGCGGAAATGATGGTTGGGCGCTCAGTTTCTTTCGTAACAGAAAAAGAAGAAGCGCAGCCTAAAGAAGTAGTTCTGCAAATTTCTGACTTGGTCGTGAATGAAAACCGTGGTGTCCCTGCGGTTAAAGAGCTATCTCTTGACGTTCGCGCAGGTGAAATTGTCGGGATTGCAGGGATTGATGGCAATGGTCAGAGTGAATTGATTCAGGCGATTACCGGACTTCGCAAAGTCAAATCAGGTAGTATCAAAATTAAGGGACAAGAAGTTGTTGGCCTTTCCCCACGTAAGATTACGGAAATGAATGTCAGCCACGTGCCTGAAGATCGTCATCGTGATGGTCTTGTGCTCGAAATGATGCTTTCTGAAAACATCGCACTTCAAACTTACTACAAAGAACCACTTAGCAAAAATGGTGTATTAAATTACAATCAAATTAATTCCTATGCCCGCAAGTTGATGGAAGAATTTGATGTTCGTGCAGCCAACGAGATTGTGCCAGCAAGTGCTCTATCAGGAGGAAATCAACAAAAAGCCATTATTGCTCGTGAAGTTGATCGGAATCCAGATTTGTTAATCGTTAGCCAACCGACACGTGGATTGGACGTTGGTGCGATTGAGTACATCCATAAACGTTTGATTGGTGAACGTGATAAAGGGAAAGCCGTCCTCGTAGTCAGCTTCGAATTAGATGAAATTCTAAATCTATCAGACCGGATTGCTGTTATTCATGATGGAAAAATCCAAGGTATTGTGAAGCCATCTGAGACCAACAAACAAGAGCTTGGTATTCTAATGGCTGGTGGAGAAATCAAGGAGGCTTCAAATGAATAAAAATACAAGACAAATTGCTATTCCTTTTATTTCTGTAATCCTAGGAATCATCCTCGGAGCCATTATCATGTGGATCTTTGGTTATGATGCTCTTTGGGGTTATGAAGAACTCTTCAAGACAGCTTTTGGTTCCATTAAAAATGTGGGTGAAATTTTCCGTACTATGGGGCCGCTGATTTTGATCGCTCTCGGATTTGCGGTAGCCAGTCGAGCTGGATTTTTCAATGTCGGCTTACCAGGACAAGCCTTGGCTGGTTGGATCGCGGCAGTATGGTTCGCTTTGTCCTTCCCAGATATTCCGCGTATCCTGATGATTCCTTTGACGGTCCTTGTGGCTGCAATTGCCGGTGGTCTCATTGGTTTAATTCCAGGACTTCTGCGAGCATTTTTGGGGACGAGTGAAGTCATCGTTACTATTATGATGAACTACATCGTACTGTTTGCTGGAAATGAAATTATCCGGAACTTCCCTAAAAAGTTCATGGTCGATTCTGAATCCAGTATTACAGTTGGAGCAAATGCAAGTTACCGCCTAGGGTTCTTGACAGAATTGACTAAGTCACGGATGAATATCGGTATCTTTATCGCCTTGATTGCTGTTGCAGTTATTTGGTTCATTATTAAGAAAACAACACTTGGTTTTGAAATCCGTTCCGTTGGTCTTAACCCCAATGCTTCAGACTATGCAGGGATGTCAGCTAAACGTACCATCATCCTTTCCATGGTGATTTCAGGTGCCCTTTGTGGGATTGGAGGAGCTGTAGAAGGGATTGGTACCTTCCAGAATGTTTATGTTCAAGCTGGTTCCTTGGCTGTTGGATTTAATGGGATGGCAGTGGCTCTCCTTGCTAGCAATTCCCCTATTGGGATTGTCTTTGCTGCCTTCTTGCTTGGAACCTTGCAAACAGGTGCGCCAGGTATGACCACAGCGACTATTCCACCAGAACTTGTCAATATTGTGACAGCTTCGATCATCTTCTTTGTAAGTGCTCACTATATTATCGAAAAATACATCAAGCCTAAAAAACAAATGAAAGGAGTAGAGTAAGGATGAATATTGTTGCTATACTAACGATTCTTGTATCGAATATGCTGGTCTATGCTGCTCCCCTCATTTTCACTAGTATCGGAGGTGCCTACTCCGAACATGCTGGTGTCGTTAATGTCGGTTTGGAAGGGATCATGGTTATGGGAGCTTTCACAGGAGTCGTGTTTAACTTGACTTTTGCTGGCTCTCTTGGAGGCATGACAATCTGGTTATCTCTCCTTGCAGGAGGTTTGGTTGGTCTCATTTTCTCTGCTATCCATGCGGTAGCGACTATTAATTTCCGTGCTGACCATGTGGTGAGTGGTACAGTATTGAATTTGTTGGCTCCTGCCTTAGCCGTCTTCTTGGTTAAAGCTATTTACGGAAAAGGCCAAACCAACAATATCGATTTGTCATTTGGTAAATTTGATTTTCCTTTCTTGTCTGATATTCCTGTCATTGGTGATATCTTCTTCAAGAATACTAGCTTAATGGGATATGTAGCGATTGCATTTTCATTTGTAGCATGGTTTATTATGTTTAAAACGAAATTCGGTCTTCGCCTTCGCTCAGTTGGTGAACACCCACAAGCTGCGGATACCCTCGGTATCAATGTTTACCTTATGCGTTACTATGGTGTGCTCATCTCTGGATTCTTAGGAGGAGTTGGCGGTGCCTTGTATGCACAATCTGCTTCTGTCAATTTCTCTGCCACTACCATTGTGGGACCAGGATTTATCGCCCTAGCGGCAATGATCTTTGGTAAATGGAGCCCAATCGGTGCCATGCTATCCAGTCTATTCTTTGGACTTTCACAAGCCTTGGCGGTTGTATCTACGCAGATTCCTTTCCTTGCCCATATTCCTGGAGTATACCTCCGTATTGCTCCGTATGTGTTGACCATCATCGTACTAGCAGCCTTCTTTGGTAAGTCGGTTGCACCGAAAGCAGATGGTGTGAACTATATCAAATCGAAATAAAAGCCTCCCTTATGGAGAAAGAAAGCACGAGTCAGTCGGACTCGTGCTTTTTTGTGCTTATGAATTGGTTTGCATTTCTGCAAGTAGGTTTTCAGCTGTCGTAGTCGGTAAAATCCGCAGGCGTTTTAGTGAGTAGAGACCATCGTCTAGACTAGCTAGTCCATTATTGGTCGTTAAGCCCATTTTGTAGCCATTGTTTTTTGCTAGTTCCATGGTGACGTCAGAGTAGCGACCGGCTGGGTAGACAATGGTAGTAGTGGTTTGGTTGAGTTTCTTGTCTAGTACTTGTTTAGAATTTGATAGTTCAGATTCCTGACGAGAGCTATCTGATTGGGCTAAGTCTGGGTGAGATACCGTATGACTCTCAAAGGTTATACCTTGCGCTTTCATTTCTTTGATCTGATCGAAGGTTAAAACACTGGGTCTTTCTTCATCAGAAAAAGAAGTAATGATATTGTTGGTTGCGGTCATTTGGTATTTCTTTAGGAGAGGATAGACAATGGTATAAAAGTCAGCAATTCCATCATCAAAGGTCAACCAAACGACTTTTCTTCCTTCAGGTAGTTCATTTTTAGTAAGTGCCCGATAAGCTTCTTCAGGCGTCAAGGTATAGTAGCCGGCTTCTTTAAGAGCTTTGAGATGACTTTCAAAGGTTTCTGGTGCCACGATGAGATTGGCATTGGCTTCTTCAGAGGGAGCCATCGTGTGAACAGCGTGGTACATGAGAATAGGGATTTTCACAGGTTGATCTTGTTTCACCCATTTAGTGGTGGAGCCTTGCTGATTCACAGTCCGACTTGTATTTGTTTCTTGCTTGTCTGTAACGGGAGTACTAGCAGCTCGTTTTAATAGGAGAAAGCCTAAAATGAAGATGCAAGATAGGAGAAAAGCATTTAAAATAAGTAGTAAGCGTATTTTCTTTGGGACACGTCTTTTTCGGTGATTCATAGAGACCCCTTTCTAATTCATTATCATTATATCATAGGGGCAGGAAATCTCTTCAAGACAAAGTTACAAATGGACTAAAATTTTGGGAAATCTCCTTGACTTTTGAAGGAATGGCTTGCTAGTAGGTTTAGTGAGAAGATATAAATCTGAGAAAGTGGAGTTCTTGTAGAGGAAGAAGGCTATAGAACTAGTCAGAAGGGGCTAGTTTTTGATATAATAGACTATATTAGATTTTTAAGGAGACCAACATGTCTGTAAAAATTGCCTTACTAGGATTTGGGACGGTAGCAAGTGGTGTGCCGTTTCTATTAAAAGAAAATGGTGATAAGATCTTCCAAGCTGCTCAGTCTGAAATTGAAGTAGCTAAAGTTCTTGTCAAGGATGAAGAAGAGAAAGCCCGCTTGTTAGCTGCTGGTCATGACTATAACTTTGTGACCAATGTTGATGAGATCATTGAAGACAAAGACATTGCCATCGTTGTTGAATTGATGGGTCGAATTGAGCCAGCTAAGACCTTTATTACACGTGCTCTTCAAGCTGGAAAACATGTCGTAACAGCTAATAAAGATTTGCTTGCGGTTCATGGAGCTGAGTTGATTGCGATTGCCAAAGAGCATGGCGTTGCCCTCTATTATGAAGCAGCAGTAGCTGGAGGCATTCCAATACTTCGGACCTTGGTTAACTCTCTCGCTGCAGATAAGGTGACTCGTGTCCTCGGTGTGGTCAATGGAACCTCCAACTTTATGATGACCAAGATGGTCGAAGAGGGCTGGACTTATGAAGATGCTTTAGCTAAGGCTCAAGAGTTGGGCTATGCGGAAAGTGACCCAACCAATGACGTAGATGGGATTGATGCAGCCTACAAAATGGTGATTTTGAGCCAGTTTGCTTTTGGGATGAACGTTCAGTTTGACCAAGTAGGTCATAAGGGGATCCGCAACATTACTCCTGAGGATGTTGCTGTGGCTCAAAGTTTAGGCTATGTAATCAAATTGGTGGGATCTATCGAAGAAACTCCTTCAGGTCTCTCAGCAGAAGTAACTCCAACCTTCTTACCAAAAGCACACCCACTAGCTGGCGTGAATGGTGTCATGAATGCCGTTTATGTGGAGTCTATCGGAATCGGGGAATCCATGTACTATGGTCCTGGTGCAGGTCAAAAACCAACAGCAACTAGTGTAGTCGCTGACATTATTCGCATTGTTCGTCGCCTCAATGAGGGAACAATTGGAAAAGCCTTTAACGAATACAGCCGTCCTGTGCAATTAGCTAAACCAGAAGATGTGAAGAGTGATTATTACTTCTCTATTCAAACTCCAGATATGAAGGGACAATTGCTCAAGTTGGCACAAATTTTCAACCAAGAAGATGTTTCCTTTAAGCAGGTTCTTCAAGCAGGTGCTAAAGATTCTGTGGCTCGTGTTGTGATTATCACTCACCAATTGAATCAAACACAATTGCACCATATCATTGAGAAAATTGATGCCGAAGCTGACTTTACCTTGTTGAATACCTTTAAAGTATTGGGAGAATAAGATGAGAATTACAGTACCAGCGACCAGTGCCAATGTCGGTCCAGGATTTGATTCTGTTGGGATTGCCGTGACTCGCTATTTGACCATTGAAGTGCTAGAAGCGCAAGAAAACTGGTGGATTGAACATGACTTGGGGGAGGAGATTCCAAGCAATGAAGAGAATCTCTTGCTTCAAACTGCTCTCCAAGTTGCGCCAGATATGCCTCCTCATCGTCTCAAGATGATCAGTGAAGTGCCTTTGGCGCGTGGTTTGGGGTCATCCAGCTCTGTTATCGTAGCGGGGATTGAGTTGGCCAATCAACTGGGCAAATTATCCCTAAGTGATGAAGATAAACTAGAAATTGCGACAAAAATCGAAGGCCATCCAGATAACGTAGCGCCAGCCATTTTTGGAAATCTGGTCGTAGCGAGCTATGTGGATCAGCAGACCAATCATTTGGTCCTTTCCTTCCCTGAATGTGCTTTGGTAGCCTTTGTTCCGAATTACGAACTCAAGACCAGTGATAGCCGAAATGTCCTTCCAAGTGAATGGACTTATAAGGAGGCTGTTGCAGCTAGTTCGATCGCAAACGTGGCCATTGCTGCCCTTGCTAAGGGAGACTTAAGAGTCGCAGGAAAAGCTATTGAAGCAGATCGCTTCCATGAACGCTACCGCCAACAGTTGGTTGCAGAGTTCCCTCAGGTGAAAGAAGTTGCACATCAACACGATGCTTATGCCACTTACCTTTCTGGTGCAGGTCCAACTATTATGACCTTGCTCCCTGTTGAACATGCAGAAGCCTTTGCCAAAGACTTAGAATCGAAGGGCTTAAATGGTCAGGTCTTCTCTTTAAATATTGACACAACTGGTGTGAAGGTAGAGAACAGCGAATCTTGATTTAATAAAAAAATGATTAGATAGGCTAAATTAGTCTATCTAATTTTATTTATCTATGATAAAATAGTTCTATAAATCATTTGTCTATCAAATTATTTTAGGATAATAAACAATTATTCGAAAGATAGATAGAATTGTAAAGGAGATTGTAATTCTAATGAAAGACTTTGAACGTCATCAACTTGCTACGGAACTTGGATTCCAGTATGATCCTGAAACATCATCTATTTATGGGGAAAACTCTGGCTATTTCTTCTTACTGAGAGAAACAGACACAAAAAATGTTTTTACCATTTCGCTTTCTGTGTCGCGTGATGATGCAGAAGAAGCAGCGGCTCAATTGCATCAAATGGTGAAAGACTCTTCTGTTTTGAAGAGCATTAGCCTCAACCAATATGTCACAACTTTTACTGTAAAAGCTGGAATGACTAAAGCAAAAACGATTGAAAACATTCGTCAAGCCTTAACAGAAATCCTGCAATTTTTGCAAACCAATGGCTTCTACACTGTTTGTGGATACTCTGGTGAAAAAGGACCGGTTGGCCTCTACCAAATCGATGACTCCCTCTTCTTGATGAACGAAGATTGCTTTAAAGAGTTAAGTACTCAACTAAAGATTGAAACCGATTCGTATAATAGTCAGAATGAAAATGTTCTTATTGGAACAGTCGGTGCCTTTGTTGGTGCCATTATTGGAGGGGCAGTTGCACTATTTATCGCTCGTATGGGCTATGTATCCTATATCGCTGGCTTGGTTCTGGGTGTCTGCGTTGTCAAAGGTTATGAGATCTTAGGAAAGAAATTTAGCAAAAAAGGTGCTGTGATCTCAACAGTTCTGATGTTGTTGACCATTGTGTTAGTTCACCAATTTGACTATACTCTACATCTTATGAGTGAATATGAATTGAGCTTCGCTGATTCTTTTGATGCGGTTAACGCGACAGTCTTAAATGGGGATGCTCCACAAGAATATTTCATTAACTTCCTTTTGCTGGCTGTATTTACGGGTATTGGAGCATGGGGAGCGATTAGCTCAGCCTTGTCTACTCAAAAATCACGTGGCATTGCACGTAAGATTGGCTAATTAAATTAACCATTGTTTAAAAAAATTAAAACAGAATCGGTCCTTTGACTGTTTCTGTTTTTTTACTTCTGAGTCGAAAAGTGAGCTGGTTTTTGTTATAATGGATAAGATAACGTATAGAAGAGAGTTGTGAGATGGAAATCCTAAAGCAAATCAAAGAGGAGTTGGCTGGTATTGATATTTTGTTCAATGAGCCACTCAAACAATATACCTATACCAAGGTTGGAGGAGCGGCAGATTATTTAGCCTTCCCTCGCAATCAATATGAATTAAAACGAATTGTCACCTTTGCTAATGCTCAGGAAATTCCTTGGATGGTCTTGGGGAATTCTTCCAATATTATCGTCCGTGACGGTGGGATTGAAGGTTTTGTGATCATGTTTGATCATTTCCATGACATCCGTGTCAATGGCTATGTGATTGAAGCAGAGGCAGGAGCTAAGCTCATCGATGTGACTCATGTAGCCCGCTACCATGGCTTAACAGGCTTTGAATTTGCTTGTGGGATTCCAGGTAGCATCGGTGGAGCAGTCTATATGAATGCTGGCGCCTATGGTGGTGAGATTGCCCATATTCTCCAATCGTGTAAGGTCTTGACGCCAGAAGGAGAAATTAAAACCTTAACAGTAGAAGAATTAGCTTTTGGCTATCGCCATTCCAAGATCCAAGAGACTGGTGACGTGGTGATTTCGGCTAAGTTTGCCTTAGCACCTGGCAATTATGATCAGATCGATCAAGAAATGGCTCGCTTGACGCATTTGAGAGAGATGAAACAACCCCTGGAATACCCGTCTTGTGGCTCTGTCTTTAAGCGTCCGGTCGGGCACTTTGCGGGACAGTTGATCAGTGAAGCTGGACTGAAAGGGCATCGAATTGGTGGTGTGGAGGTTTCTGAAAAGCATGCTGGCTTTATGATTAACGTCGATCATGGTACTGCCAAAGATTATGAAGACTTGATTGCCCATGTCATCGCGACAGTTGAAAAATCAGCTGGGGTGACCTTGGAGCGCGAAGTCCGTATTATTGGGAAAGATTAACGGTTCGAGATGGAATAGGGGCTACTCTAGGGTAGACCCGTCCTACTTTAGAAGGGGGGTGAGTGCCTATCGATACTGAAAATAGGTGGGGCAGTCTTATAAGTCCCCGAGAGGTGTTGGTGGTCTGACGGGTTCGCTCGTCAGCCTATGAGACTAGTTGGTTGGTCTCAGAAGGAAACGCATGAAAAAGAAGGAATTTATGTGAATTGAAAAAACCAATTATTGAGTTTAGAAATGTCTCAAAAGTATTTGAAGACAGTGATACAGTGGTTCTCAAAGACATCAACTTTGAGTTGGAAGAAGGGAAATTCTATACCCTCCTCGGTGCTTCAGGTTCTGGTAAATCAACGATTCTGAACATCATTGCTGGTTTGTTAGACGCTTCGACAGGAGATGTCCTCTTGGATGGTGTTCGGATCAATGATGTACCGACCAATAAACGGGACGTCCATACCGTCTTCCAATCCTATGCCCTTTTCCCACATATGAATGTGTTTGAGAATGTTGCTTTCCCTCTCCGTTTGAAGAAAGTTGACAAGTCTGAAATCGAGAGACGAGTAACAGAAGTCCTCAAGATGGTGCAATTGGGAGGCTTGGAGAAACGGTCCATCCAGAAACTTTCTGGTGGTCAACGCCAGCGGGTAGCCATTGCACGGGCTATTATCAATGAACCGCGAGTAGTCCTCTTGGATGAGCCCTTGTCTGCCCTTGACTTGAAGTTACGGACTGACATGCAGTATGAGCTCCGTGAATTGCAACAACGCTTGGGTATTACCTTTGTTTTTGTAACCCACGACCAGGAAGAAGCGCTAGCGATGAGTGACTGGATCTTTGTCATGAACGAAGGAGAAATCGTCCAGTCAGGGACGCCAGTCGATATCTACGATGAGCCCATTAACCATTTTGTTGCGACCTTTATTGGTGAGTCCAACATCCTTCCAGGGATCATGATTGAAGACTACTTAGTAGAGTTTAATGGTAAACGTTTTGAGTCAGTCGATGGAGGGATGAGACCAAACGAACCGGTCGAAGTCGTGATTCGTCCCGAAGACTTGCAGATTACACTGCCTGAAGAAGGCAAGCTCCAGGTGAAAGTAGATACCCAACTGTTCCGTGGGGTTCACTATGAGATCATCGCCTATGATGAATTGGGTAATGAGTGGATGATTCACTCAACCCGTAAGGCTATTGTAGGAGAGGAAATCGGTCTGGACTTTGAGCCAGAAGATATCCACGTCATGCGTCTCAATGAAACGGAAGAAGAGTTTGATGCTCGGATCGAAGAGTACGTCGAAGTGGAAGAGCAAGAAGCTGGATTGATCAATGCCATCGAGGAGGAAAGAGATGAAGAAAACAACCTCTAACCTCTTTGTGGTTCCCTACTTTCTCTGGATCCTCCTCTTTGTCTTGGCTCCTGTAGTTTTGATTATTTGGCAATCCTTTGTCAATGTCCAGGGACAGGGTTCCTTAGAGAACTACCAAACCTTTTTTACAGCGCAGAATTGGACCTACCTCAAGATGAGTTTTAACTCCATTCTCTATGCTGGAATCGTCACCTTTGTGACGCTCTTGATTTCTTACCCGACAGCTTATTTTTTGACCCAGCTTAAGCACCGCCAACTCTGGCTCATGCTGATTGTCCTTCCGACCTGGGTCAACCTCTTGCTCAAGGCTTATGCCTTTATCGGGATCTTTGGTCAAGGGGGATCTATTAACCAATTCTTGAGTTTCATCGGAATCGGTCCGCAACAGATCCTTTTTACGGACTTTTCTTTCATCTTTGTTGCTAGTTACATTGAGTTGCCTTTTATGATCCTTCCTATCTTCAATGTCTTGGATGATTTGGATCCAAACCTCATCAATGCCAGCTATGACCTAGGAGCTAACAAGTGGGATACCTTCCGTCGGGTTGTCTTTCCACTGTCTATGAACGGGGTTCGCTCCGGTGTCCAGTCAGTCTTTATTCCAAGTTTGAGTCTCTTCATGTTGACGCGTTTGATTGGAGGAAACCGAGTTATTACCCTGGGGACTGCCATCGAGCAGCACTTCCTTACGACGCAAAACTGGGGAATGGGATCCACCATTGGGGTAGTCTTGATCCTTGCTATGCTCTTAGTCATGTGGGTAACGAGAGAAAGGAGTGAACGATGAAAAAGATTTCACGTATCTATTTAGGATTGATTTTCCTTCTCCTTTATCTGCCAATCTTCTACTTGATTGCCTATGCCTTTAATGCTGGCGGGGATATGAATGCTTTTACAGGCTTTACCTTGGAGCATTTCCAGAGTCTCTTTGAGGATACGCGTCTCATGTTGATCCTCTCACAGACCTTCCTCTTAGCCTTCTTGTCAGCCTTGATTGCGACCATTATTGGGACCTTTGGGGCGATCTACATTTACCAGTCTAAGAAGAAGTTTGAAGGACCATTTTTGTCCATCAATAACATCCTTATGGTGGCACCTGACGTGATGATCGGCGCTAGCTTCCTGATCCTCTTTACGACCATCAAGTTCCAGCTGGGCTTTGCCTCTGTCTTGATGAGTCACGTGGCCTTTTCTATTCCAATCGTGGTCTTGATGGTCTTGCCACGCTTGAAGGAAATGAACCGTGATATGGTCAATGCGGCCTATGACCTAGGAGCTACTCAGGTACAGATGTTGAAGGAAATCATGCTTCCTTATTTGACACCTGCCATCATCGCTGGTTACTTTATGGCCTTTACCTATTCCTTGGATGACTTTGCGGTGACCTTCTTTGTCACAGGGAACGGCTTTACAACCTTGTCTGTTGAGATCTACTCACGGGCTCGTCAAGGGATTTCATTGAATATCAATGCCCTTTCTGCCTTGGTCTTCCTCTTCAGTATCTTACTGGTGGTCGGCTATTACTTCATCACTAGAGAGAAGGAGGAGACAGTATGAAAAAACTCTATTCATTCTTGCTAGGGATTGTCGTGGTCATCCTTGTTTTAGCAGGGTTAAGTGCCCGTCTTGAAGCCAAGACCAATCCAAAAGACAGTGACAAGCTGGTCATCTACAACTGGGGAGACTATATCGATCCAGAATTGCTTAAGGAATTTACCAAGGAGACAGGCATTCAAGTCCAATACAATACCTTTGATTCCAATGAAGCCATGTACACCAAGATCAAGCAAGGGGGAACAGCTTACGATATAGCGATTCCAAGTGAATACATGATCGCCAAGATGATGGACGAGAATCTGCTTGAAAAATTAGATAAGTCTAAACTGAAAGGCTTAGACAATATCGACCCACGCTTCTTGAACCTGGATTTTGATCCGGACAATCAGTACTCAGTTCCTTACTTCTGGGGGACCCTTGGTATCATATACAACACCAAGATGGTCGACAAGGCTCCAGAACACTGGGCTGATCTATGGAGACCAGAGTACAAGAATGACATTATGATGTACGATGGGGCGCGTGAGGTCATGGGGATTGGACTCAATAGCTTAGGCTACAGCCTCAACTCCAAGGATCCTCAGCAATTGCAAGAGTCTGTCGATAAGCTTTATACCTTGATGCCTAATATCAAGGCCCTTGTAGCCGATGAAATGAAAGGATACATGATCCAGAACAATGCGGCTATTGGGGTGACCTTCTCTGGTGAAGCTCGTCAAATGCTGGATGCCAATGAGGACCTTCGTTACGTCGTCCCATCAGAAGCCAGCAACCTTTGGTTTGATAATATTGTCATTCCAAAGACCGTGAAGAATAAAGAAGCAGCTTATGCCTTTATCAACTTCATGCTTCGCCCAGAGAATGCATATAAGAATGCTCTCTATGTCAGTTATTCCACACCGAACAAAGAAGCTAAGAAGATGCTACCAAAAGAGGTCCAAGAGGACCAGGCTTTCTACCCAAGTGATGACACGCTAAAGAACTTAGAAGTCTATGAACAACTTGGGAAGAAGTGGTTGGGTGTCTATAACGACCTCTACCTACAAGTGAAGATGTATCGGAAGTAGGATAAAATTCTACAAAAGCTAAAGCAAGTTTTTACCGGTAAAAACCGGATTAAAACTTGCTTTTTTGTGTGAAAAGAAGAAAATTATTATAGGAAAAATTTTGAAAAATTTTTTTAATTGTGGGATAATGGAAAAAAGTTGATTCAGTCGGGAGATAGATTACATGCAGCATAAAATATTAGTAACTGGTGGAGCGGGTTTTATTGGTTCCCACACTATTATTGAATTGGTCAATGCAGGTCATGAAGTTGTGATTATAGACAATTTAGTAAATAGTAATGAGAAAAGTATACAAGAAGTAGAAAAAATCATTGGAAAATCGATAACTTTTTATCATGAAGATATTCGAAATAAATCAAAACTTCTAGAAATTTTTCTAAAAGAAAAACCGACTGGTGTGATCCATTTTGCTGCATTAAAAGCGGTTGGAGAATCAGTACAAATCCCACTCACTTATTATGAAAATAATATTAGTGGAACATTGACTTTACTTCAGGTCATGAAAGAAGTTCAATGTAAAAATATCATCTTTAGTTCATCAGCAACTGTTTATGGAGATCCACATACAGTTCCTATCTTGGAAGATTTTCCCTTATCTGTTACAAATCCATATGGTAGAACAAAACTTATGACTGAAGAAATCCTTCAGGATATTTACAAAGCGGATTCTACATGGAATATTGTATTGTTACGTTATTTTAATCCAATTGGGGCTCATGAAAGCGGGAATATTGGTGAAAATCCAAATGGTATTCCTAATAACCTATTACCATATGTAACACAAGTAGCAGTAGGAAAGTTAGAGTCTGTTAATGTATTTGGGAACGATTATCCAACACCTGATGGAACTGGTGTACGCGATTATATTCACGTAGTTGACCTGGCAAAAGGCCACGTTGCTGCTTTGAAAAAACTTTCCAACGACTCAGGGTTAAATATTTATAATCTGGGTACGGGTCGGGGCTACTCTGTATTAGAAATTATTCAAAATATGGAGAAGGTTGTAGGAAAAACAATTCCATTCAAGATTATTGATCGACGACCAGGGGATATCGCAACCTGTTATGCAAATCCATCCAAAGCACGCAAAGAACTAGGATGGAGTGCCCAATTTGATATTCATCGGATGTGCCAAGATGCTTGGAGATGGCAGAGTAAGCATCCAAATGGATATTGTTAGTCACAATTATTCTGATCGTATTTTGTATGGAGACATGGTTCTAGTAGGGAAGGAAAAGTATGAATAATAGGATTTATAAAGATTGAAAAGAGTAGGTACAAGTCAATATACTTGATTCAACTATACCTCATCATCTTGATTGGTTTGCTATCTATATTTGTACGTTATCCAATGTCATGGTATGACGAACAAGTTCATTATGCTCGAGTTCATACCTATTCGAATAATTTGAGTTCCAAAAGTGAGGGATATATTACTCAAAGCGAACAAGACTTTATTCATTTATCAATGACAATCATTTCTAAGTCATTAGCGCAGGAGAGTCAAAAGATAATAAGTATAGATTGGAAGAGTGAATTTAATAATCTAACAGATAGCAAAGAAAAAGTACTCACTAAGGATGGATCTACGGCAGCAGTGTATTCTCCTTTAGTATATTTCCCGTATATTATAACTGCTTGGACTTCGAAGTTACTTAACCTAAGTACTATCAATACATTTTTACTCTTAAGGTTAGTTGGATTTTTATCAGTTTTTTGGTTATTCTTATTAGCGATTCGAAAAATACCATTTGGGAAGACAACTCTTTTAATCATCTGGTCCATCCCAACTGTAATTTTATCCTTTACAGCTATATCTGCTGGTACGCTTACTTATGGCCTTATATTCCTATTTGTTTCATAAATTATAAGCTTATATCAAAAATTAGCTCTTAACAGTGAAATTAAAAAGAGGGAATTTGTTTCTTTAATCTTGTGCTCCATTCTAGTTGTCATGTCTAAAATGCCGGCATTAGTTATCCTAGCGCTTTACTTACCGTTAATTTACATTGGTGTTAAAAGGGTTAGGTTATCAAAATCCCAGATTTATTTGTTAAGTGGAAGTTTAATTTACTGTGCCTTATTGACAGTTTTATGGTATTTGAATATCAAAAATATAAACGGGAATATAATTTACTATGGGGCAAAGAATATTGATCAAGGCAGACAGTTGAGTTTTATATTTGCTCATCCGTTAAAAGCGATGAAAACTTTTTTTGAAAGCATTATAAATTTTCCATATTTTGAATTTCAGTTAGGTTATTCCGATCTTTTAAAAATGATGCATGTTCCAATTACAATTTCATTCTTTTCCATATTTTGTATGTTTACTAGTTTTAGAATTCAAGAAAAAGATAGTATTGTGATTGAAAAATCATATCGCACGATTTATAATCTTTTCTCTAAATTGGTATTTTTAGGAATTTTATTATTAATTTTTATTTGCAGGTCACAGAAGTGGGGGCTGATGCAATTAATTGTGTTCAAGGACGGTATTTCTTTTCTAATTTTACTGATTCCTTTTTCAAATGGTAAGAGTCAATTAGATGAAAAATCTGCAAGACAAATTCTATATTTATCATTGCTCCCGTCTATCTACTATGTTTTAATCATGTTTTATCAATTGAGAACATAATCATAATAGGATTGAAATAATAAAAAAATAGGGTTTATTCTAGTTTTTTGTTACAATAGAAGGTGAAGAAATCAAGGAGAGAGTTAAATGACCATATCAGTTGTAGTCCCATGTTTTAACGAAGAAGAATCGATTCCATTAT
>NZ_JAPJPF010000072.1 GCF_030825805.1 Streptococcus sp. | reverse complement strand
CATGCAAATTTCCAATGCGGAATGGCGCATCATGAAGATTATCTGGATGGAAGGCAAGCAGACCAGCACGGATTTGATCGCCGTCTTGTCCGAGCGCTTTGACTGGTCGAATTCGACCATCAAGACCCTCTTGACGCGCTTGGTGGAGAAAGGCTGTCTGACCAGAGAAAAATCTGGCAAAGCCTTTGTCTACTCGGCTTTGTTGAAGCAGGACCAAAGTTTAGACTTGGTGGTTGAGGAGGTGAAAGACAAGGTTTGCTCAAAAAGAATTGTCCAGGTGCTTGAAAACTTGATTCAGGAGAGTGACTTTACGCTTGCAGATCTTAATCAGCTGCAGCAGGTCCTGGAAGAAAAGAAAGCAGAGGCTGTCGAAACAGTCCCTTGCAATTGTATGTAATAGAAAGAAGGAAATTCTATGTTTGGATTGTTAATTAGTATTGTTTGTTTACTTGGGGTTGCTTTTATTGCTTGGTGGTTCTTTGCAGAGCATGAAAAGGTAAGCGGCCACGCTCGTCAGAAATCAGGTTATCAAGAAATTGAAGTCGAAGTCATGGGGGGCTATTCGCCTGAAACCATTGTCCTGAAAAAGAATGTTCCAGCCCGGATCATCTTTAATCGCAAGGATCCATCTTCATGTCTGGCTCAAGTGATCTTTCCAGATTTTGGCGTTCATGAAGATTTGCCTTTAGGTGAAAAACATGTCATTGAAATTACGCCAGAAAAAGCGGGCGAATATGGGTATTCATGTGGAATGAACATGATGCATGGTCACATGATTGTGGAATAAAGGAGTAGGTATGGTAGAAAAACAAAAAGCAGTTGTGGAAAACGGAGTGCAAAAGATCCGTATTACAGCAGAAAAAGGCTATAGTCCAAAGGAATTTCAACTTCAAAAAGGGATCCCTGCTGAAATCACCTTCCATCGGGTCAATCCTTCCGGCTGTTACAAGGAAATTTTGTTTGAAGATCAGGGGATTTTAGAGCCTTTGGAAGTCGGTGTGGATAAGGTGATATCCTTTACCCCGACAGAAACAGGGGACTTCGAGTTTTCATGTGGAATGAAGATGCAAAAGGGTTCCTACACGGTTGTGGAAAAACGCCGTCGTGTCTTAGGTTTACTGGGTCGCTTTTGGATTACTAGTATCTTTACTCTTCCTTTATTGATCTTGATGATCGGGATGATGGCAGGATTTGTATCCCATTCAGTCAGTCGCTGGGGGACTTTTCTAGCGACAACACCGATCATGTTGGTAGCAGGAGTTCCTTTTATCAAGAGTGCCTGGGCCTCATTTAAGAAGCACCATTCCAATATGGATACCTTGGTAGCTCTTGGAACCCTGGTAGCCTATGTCTATAGTGTATTTGCCCTTTTTACTGGTCAGCCAGTATACTTTGAGGCTGCGGGTTTTATCATCTTCTTTATCCTCTTAGGGCAAATCTTTGAAGAACGGATGCGTAACAATGCCTCCGAGGCTGTGGAAAAGTTGTTGGATTTGCAGGCAAAAACGGCTCAAGTTCTCCGTGATGGGAACTATGTCGAGGTGGCGGCAGAAGATATCCAAATTGATGACTTGATTCGGGTCCGTCCTGGGGAAAAGATTGCGGTTGATGGGACGATTGTAGAAGGAAGTACGACCATTGATGAGTCGATGGTGACAGGTGAAAGCTTGCCTGTGGAAAAATCAGTTGGTGATGCAGTTATCGGCTCCACTATCAACAGCAATGGGACCATTCTCTTTAAGGCTGAAAAAGTCGGTAGTGAGACCCTCTTATCTCAAATTGTGGACTTTGTCAAAATGGCCCAATCCAGTCGTGCTCCTATTCAAGATTTGACGGATAAGATTTCAGGTATCTTTGTTCCAGTGGTGACGATTTTGGCCATTGCGACTTTCTGGGTTTGGTCCGTGCTTCTGGGCGCGTCGCTTCAAGAGGCCATGCTCTATGCAGTCTCTGTCCTCATTATTGCCTGTCCTTGTGCCCTTGGTTTAGCAACCCCAACAGCCCTGATGGTCGGAACCGGCCGTAGTGCCAAGATGGGGGTTCTGATTAAAAATGGAACAGTTCTTCAAGAAGTGCAAAAGATTCAAACCGTTGTGTTTGATAAGACAGGGACTATTACCATTGGCCAACCACTTGTAACCGATGTTGTAGGAGATGAAGCGCGTGTCTTGACACTGGCTGCTAGTCTTGAAACTTTTTCAGAACATCCACTAGCCCAAGCGGTGTTATCCCAAGCAGAAGAAAAAGGTTTGGTATTATCCCCTGTGGAAAACTTCCAAGCGATTGAAGGAAAAGGGGTCCAAGGACAGATCGACCAGCAGTTGGTGACCTTGGGAAATGGCAAACTTCATGACGGGACAGCGATGGATCCGGAGCTTGAAAAACGGATGGTAGAGTTGCAAGAGCAGGCCAAAACAGTGATCAGTTTGTCTGTGGATGGGCAAGTGATTGGCTTGATTGCCATTCAAGATGCTCCGAAGGCCAGCTCAAAAGAAGCGATCAAAAAGCTCAAAGAACGGGGCTTGAAAACGGTCATGTTAACGGGGGATAATGAACGGGTGGCCCAAGCTATTGCTAAGCAAGTGGGAATTGACACCGTCATTGCTGATGTCCTTCCTCAAGAAAAAGCTAGCGCCATCCAAAAACTGCAAGAAGCTAGCAAGGTTGCCTTTGTTGGAGATGGGATCAATGATGCTCCAGCTCTCTCGATCGCAGATGTGGGGATCGCTATGGGATCTGGAACGGATATTGCGATCGAGTCCGGTGGCATCGTGCTCACGCAAAATGATTTGCTTGGCGTTGTGCGCGCCTTTGACATGAGTCAAAAGACCTTCCGCAGGATCTTACTCAATCTCTTCTGGGCCTCTATCTACAATATCCTTGGGATTCCAATTGCTGCTGGAGTCTTTGTAGGACTGGGATTGACCCTCAATCCAGAACTAGCAGGTCTTGC
>NZ_JAPJPF010000007.1 GCF_030825805.1 Streptococcus sp. | reverse complement strand
TAGCTCCACGACTAATTAATTGGACCGCATGTCGGTTCATAAAATCTCCTTTATCACTGTCCTATTTAGAACATTCATTTTTTACAAATTTATCAAAGTGTTCTTGATAATAGGCCACCTGCTCTGGCAGTCCCAGTACATCAAAAATATGCATGGCTTCCCTAATTTGCTGCCGCCCTTCTTCTGTTTGCCCCTTTTGATACAGGGCAAATCCCTTGAGATAATGAAAGACATTGCGTTCGTAGAGCTTGATGCTCTTGCCGATAATCTTTTCTACATAGGATTCAAAATAGCTGGCGTTTTCAAAAGAACGGTGTTCTAAACAATGCTGGTAGCAATTCAGGGCTAGAATCAAGACCAGTTTGCGATGGCGACCAATTTCCTTGTAGAAATCTTCACGCTCCATCACTTCTCTCCCAAGCCGTGAGACATAGTCCACATCATAAAAGCTATAGAGATTGCCAAAGAGGATCAACTCATACATGGTCCATTCTTCCGTTTGAAAGAGGTAATCCGCCACCTTATCCAGATCAGGTTGCTTCATCGTGTAACTGGCATCTCTCTGGCAAATCAATCCTTGTAACAAAATCCAGTTCAATTCAAAATAAAGGGAATTGGTCGAACGTTTAGCTTTTTCAAGTTGTTCTCCTTGAATCCTTTGAAAACCCGCAATATCATTTGCATAGTAAAGCGGAATAATCTGGGCCATCAAGGCCACATGTTCATGGTGTTGAAAATTTCTGGCCTTATCCATAAAATTCTCAATCGTCACATGGATATTGTCTAATATCTCAAAGAAGCGCGACGTAGCAATATCTGACTCGCCCAATTCAAAGCGGGATAACTGAGAGGTCGAGCAGGCTTCTCCTGCAGCTTCTTTTAACGAATAATTTTTACTAATTCGAAATTCACGAAAAATTTTGCCTAGATCTTCCATTTGATTACCACTTAAATTCCTTTAAGTACCTTTCTAACTCTTGCAAGTATCCTTCGTAGAATCTGTGATCTTCTTTCACGGAAACATCTAATTGTCTTAAGTAAGAAATCAGCCAATCAACCAATAGATCATACTGATGAAGAGGTAGGCGTTTCATCTGCTCTTCAACAAAAGAAATGGCCTCTGGAAAGCGCTGCTCTTCTAAAACTTGCTGAAGATAGTGAGCTCCGTTGATGAGTCTTCCTTCCTCATCCTCATACTGCCCCAAATCTAAATTCTGAATCTGTAGGCGCAAAGTTGTACCAATTATATCGGCTACACCTTTAATCTGATTCATAAACCAATCATTTTCAGCCGTCATAATGTTCTCCTTAGGCAAATTAGAAAACTACACTTTCTCCGCTAGATCTTCCATCTATTCCACCTGCTCTGACAGTTCTGCCCACTCTTCCATGACCGCTTCCTGCTGGACAGTCAGTTGGTCCAGGTCACTCTGGAGTTGAACCAAGTCGGCTGCATCATTGGTGCTATGCATGGTTTCGGTGATAGCTTGGATTTTTTGATCTAGCTCTTCCATCTCTGCTTCCAATTGCTCAATGCGACGGGTGATTTTGCGGAGTTCCTTTTGGTTTTGCTTTTGCAGATGATAATCATTGCCAGTGACTTCTTCCGTTGAAGAAACAGGCACAGCTTCTGCTTGCGCTGCAACAAGGGCCTCTAACTCCGCTTTTTTCTCTAGATAATAGTCGTAGTCTCCTAGATAAAGAGTTGAGCCCTCTTCTGACAGTTCCAAAACTTGTGTAGCAACCCGATTGATAAAGTAACGGTCGTGGCTGACAAATAGAAGAGTCCCGTCAAAATCAATCAAGGCATTTTCCAGTACTTCCTTGCTATCGATGTCCAAGTGGTTGGTTGGCTCGTCGAGAATCAAGAAGTTGTTATTTTCCATAGACAACTTGGCTAGAAGCAAGCGCGCCCGCTCTCCACCCGACAGCATGCCGACAGTTTTCTTGACATCATCCCCAGAGAAAAGAAAGGCTCCCAGGCGATTGCGAATTTCCACTTCTGGTGTCAGTTTAAAGTCATTCCAGAGCTCATCCAAGACACTGTTGTGAGGGGTTAGCTTACTCTGAGTCTGGTCATAGTAGCCTACCTCGACATTGGCCCCAAAACGAGCCTCTCCCTTGATAAAAGGAATCTGCCCGACGATGGACTTGATAAGAGTAGATTTCCCGATTCCATTTGGTCCCACAATAGCGACTGCATTCATCTTGCGGATATCCAAATTAATAGGCTCTGAGAGGATTTGATCGTCATAGCCGACGGCTGCCTCTTCTACTGTCAGGACGACATTTCCAGATGTCTTATCGGAATGGAAGGTCATATGGGCAGACCTGGTCCCAGCTTCCGGCTTGTCTAGACGCTCCATTTTTTCCAACTGCTTGCGCCGAGACTGGGCTCTCTTGGTAGTCGAAGCCCGCACCAAATTACGATTAACAAAGTCTTCCAGAGCTGCAATTTCTTTTTGCTGCTTCTCGTAGTTCTTGGCTTCGGTCAGCAATTTTTGCTCTTTTTGCTCCACAAAACTGGAGTAATTACCGACATAGCGATCTAAAGAATGCTTGGTCAAGTCCAAGGTAATGGTAGCAACTTTATCGAGGAAATACCGGTCGTGGCTGACAATGAGAAGGGCTCCGCTATAATTGACCAGATAGTTTTCCAACCAGGCGATGGTCTCAATATCCAAGTGGTTGGTCGGCTCGTCCAATACCAAAAGATTTGGTTTTTCTAGAAGCATCTTGGCCAGAGCTAGACGGGTATTTTGCCCACCAGACAGCTCTTCAATCTTCATCTGCCACATGGACTCATCGAACTTGAAGCCGTTGAGTATCGCACGGATATCTGCCTCATAGGTAAAACCACCTGCCTGACGGAATTCTTCCGATAGTCGGTCATAGTCCTGCATGAGCTTTTCTAAGTCAGCCCCAGTTTTTTCTCCCATCGCAAGCTCCATTTGACGCAAGGTTTTCTCGGTCTTTCTGAGATCGTCAAAGACATGGAGCATCTCATCGTAGATGGTATTGGACGACTCAAAGCGACTATCCTGGGCCAGATAGGAGAGAGAAAGATCCCGCTTTTTATTGATTTCTCCTGAAGTTGGTTCTTCTTCTCCCACCAAGATTTTTAAGAGCGTAGACTTGCCGGCTCCGTTCTTTCCGACCAGGGCAATCCGGTCCCGTTCATCCACTTGCAGGCTGATATTATCAAAAAGAACCTCCCCTGCAAAAGAGCGTTCAATTTTGTTGGCTTGTAAAATAATCATAGTTTCATTGTACCTTACTTTTGACAAATTGACAATTGAAGAAAAGGCCAAACGCTAGATGCGCTTGACCTGTCCTAACTTTTTAAATAGCTGAGATATTGGAGGCCATTTGGCTGTACTGATAGGCGAGGAAAAGCCCGATGCCAATCACCAGCAAAAGCAAGCCCCATTTGATGACTCCCTTTACAAAGCGAATCACAAGTAGGATCATCATGGAGCCAATCAGCCAAGTGATGGCCGAATGCGAGAAGAAAGCTTGGACGGCTTCCTTATTGTCTCCGAAAAATTGACGGACTCCCTCAGGAGCATAGTTTTCCCAAGCCTGTTGAATGCCTAATTCATGGGAAATTGCTTGCCCTTTTTGGGATAGCCATAGAAAGATTCCAGAGTTAAACACAAAAAGTGCCACTTGTTCTGGAAAGGTTCGAATAACATACAGTATGCGTTTGATCATTCTTACTCCTTGTATAGTTGATGAACAGCCTCAATATCCCTCTCTTGAATGCTATAAAAGGAACCGGCTGCCTGCATGACGGACTCTTCCTCAGTATGGTCCAAACCAATCGCATGGCCTAGTTCATGCTCAGCTGTGTTTACAATCCGCTGATGGGAATAGTTGTACTGCTTATTAAGTAGGTAATAGCGATTCAAGCGAACGGTCACCCTTTTGAAACGATTGGTTAAAACATTGGTCTGAGATTCAGCCTCACCTGCTGCAGAAACCGTGCTATCATCCATCTCTGTCAAGAGGATATCGGCCTCTTCTTCACTGGTGACGAGTTGGAAAGTGAAGGCTCCTGTCTGATTCCAAGACTCAAGAGCTTCCTCATAGGCACGGGTAAAGGTCTCATCCATTTCAGGATCTAGATAAACTTTTGCACTTGCCTGATCCCATCTTGCTCCTGTAGAGGTATGGCCATCTGTTGCTAAGTCCTCTTGAGTAGATGGACTTCCCTGACCCAGTAGAGGACTATCTCGATGAAAGTAAGCATCTACCTGGGTGACAACCGTTTGGGCTGCGCGACTGACCCCATCAATTCCGCTACCGGTTTTGCCACTAAAGAATAAAGTAGCAACCAGCAAAGCAAAACTAAGGGCGATAGTCCAAAACAAGCCCCAAACAAGACTCCAAATAACCCGTATTAGAAAACGAATCATGGCTATAATGGTTCTCACAAGTTCCTCCTTTCCTTAGGAAGACCTTTGTTTAGGTCTAGAAGAGGTTATTTTACCTCAGTTTTCTTAAAATAAGCTAAAGGATGACGTCATGAAAGGAAAAAGATCCAGTTGACAGCAAAGCCAACCGAATCCTTTTCATCCTGCTTCTTCTTTTATACGCAGCTTAACGATGCACTGTTACTTTTCCAGTACGATAATCCAAACTAATCCCACTCTGGACATTTGGAACAAAAACGTTAAACTCTAGACTGTCATCACTCGATTTTGCTTCAATTTGACTGCCAACTGGTACCAAATCTTCATCTGAAGCATAGTAGAGAGTTACCCGATAACGGACCCGCTTATTTTTATCTAAGGCCTTCCGAACAAGGGTTTCATAGTAATTTTGTCCCGTTGAAAAACTGTCACGCGCTTGGTTGGCCCAAGCTGTTTGAACCGCAATATTTTTAGGATTCGTCATCGAGGCATCAAACCCATCTAAGTTGCCAATCAAGGCATAGCCGAGAAGATGGCCCCGATCAACCGCATGGTCATATTCCCCAGCTAAATTGGTTACTTGGTGCCAGCCAGCGGGAGCCCAATCTACATCCGTCTGTTCCCTTTTTTGGTATTGACGAGTCGCCTTGGTCATCAAAGCATTGGCAACTGTTGGAATCTCTCGTCCTTTTACAGTCTTTGTCTTAGTATCTGCATAAGGGAGACTAGCAACATCCGCATCCAGATTGGTTTTGTTTTGATTAATGATAAAAGCGCCCGCTTCGTTCCATTGAATGTTCTTTCCTAGTTTAGCTCGAACACTATCTGTCAGAACACTCTCCGCTAGTTCCTTACTCGGTGTTGCTTCTTGACTCGAAGTAACAACCGTTTGAACCTGAGAGTGACTAGCGACTGGCTGAGGTTGACTAAAGTAATAGCCACCGATGGAGAGGGCTGCTGCCACCACCAAGCCCAGTAGGGTTTGTCCTGATTTTTTCATTTTAAGTGGTTTCTTTTGATTATTTGCCACACTGGTTTCCTCTGTTTCTACTGAATGGGAAAGAGCCTGGGATCACGATCTCAAGCTCCTCTTTTTGATAAATAGTTACTTACCTGAAAATTTCTGAAGGATTTCCTTCCAGGTATCTGGCGAGAGAATGGACCAAGGATCCTTCCCATTGCCAATGACACCATATCCAATGACTAAGCCAAGAGCGAAGACAATCGCTAAGATAGTAAGAACCAATAAGACGATTCCCAATTGTTTTCCGATTGCTTTTAATTTAGTTTTCATCATCATCTTCCTTCACACGACGTACATCTGCTCCAAGAGCCACCAATTTCTCATGGAATTTAAAATATCCACGGTCAAGGTGGGTTAACTTGCTCACTTTGGTTTCTCCCTCAGCCACAAGCCCCATTAAAATCAAGGTTGCACTAGCACGCAAGTCTGTCGACATTACTTCAGCCCCTTGTAAGCTAGCTCCACCTTGGATGCGGGCCGTATCTCTCATAATGTCTGAGTGTAAGCCCATCCGACGCATTTCTTCCAAGTGTTGGAAACGATTTTCAAATACCGTTTCAATCATGGTCGATTCACCAGAAGCCATGGCCATCAAAGCAGTAAATTGGGCTTGCATATCTGTAGGGAAGCCTGGATAAGGTAAGGTTTTCACCGTCACTGGCTTCAATTTAGAAACATCTGAGCGAATGCGAATGCCATTCTCTTCTTCCGTGACCTCAACGCCCATTTCTTGCATCTTAGAAAGAAGGGGGCGGTTGTGTTCCCAAATAGCATCCTCAATTAAAACGTCACCACCTGTCATGGCTGCACCAACCATGAAAGTACCTGCCTCAATTCGGTCTTGAACAACATTGTGAACCGCTCCATGCAAGCAATCTACCCCAACAATCGTCAAGGTTTCCGTTCCAGCACCACGAACCTTAGCGCCCATTTTATTCAAAAGAGAGGCCAAATCGACAATCTCAGGTTCACGAGCCGCATTTTCGATAACAGTAGTCCCATCTGCCAAAGTTGCTGCCATCATGATGTTTTGCGTCGCACCTACGGATGGAAAATCCATATAGATATGCGCTCCATGAAGACGGTCAGCTTTTGCTTCAATGTATCCAGCTGTTTGGGTAATTTGAGCTCCCATGGCTTCCAAGCCCTTCAAGTGTAAATCAATCGGACGACTTCCAATTGTACAGCCTCCTGGCATGGAAACTTTTGCATGACCATTTCGAGCCAAGACAGGACCTAAAACAACGATAGAAGCCCGCATCTTGCTGACATACTTGTAAGGAGCTTCTTCTGTCAATGGTTGGGTCGCATCAACCACTACCGTGTTATTTCCCTCATCAAAAGCGACTTGGGTATTTAAGCCTCGAACCACATTATTCATAGTGAAGACATCTGATAAAACTGGAACATTGGTCAAAGTTGTTGTTCCTTCACTGGCCAAAACAGTTGCCGCTAAAAGAGGAAGAACTGCATTCTTTGCTCCTTCGATTTTCACAGTTCCAACTAGGCGATTTTGACCACCATTTACAATAATTTTTTCCATACTCGTTATTACTCCATTTCATTCAGTCACGACTACTATCATACCATAAATTCATCAAAAAAGAATCTAAAAGTTCCCGTTAAACAGTTGCCGACTGAATTCGTAAATACTGATAAAGAAGCTACTAGTTAAATAGCCTACACTAATGCTGATCAATAAAATAAGAAGCCGAATTTTCACAGCTGTATCGGCAGTTACCTTTAAAAAACGCTCCCACTGAACCACCGTTGAAAGAAGGTGGTAGGCAAATAAAATAAACAATGAGTGACTGCAAAAAGTAAAAATCATTTGAATCATACCTCTATTATACCATAAGACAAAGTTTCCCTTCATATTCTTTAGATTCAAAAAAAGAGAGTGGGACAGAAATCGGTAATTCGTTAGAATTCGATTTCGTCGTCCCACCTCCGCACAGTTGAGTAGGGCTGTAAAGCTGATGAAATCAGCGTAGTAGAGCCCACTCAACCACTGCGTCTTGCTCGACAATCCAAAAACAATTAAGAGGCTAGGACTTCTGTCCCAGCCTCTTTAACTTTTTATAATCGATTTCCGACATTAATCCGGTTAATAGCGCGTTGAAGGGCAATTTTTGCACGACGCTCCATATCAACAGAATGTTGATCTTTGGCTTCTTCAAGGGCTTTTTCAGCACGCATTTTTGCACGCTCAGCCCGGCTAATATCAATGTCTCGAGCGCGTTCCGCCGAATCCGCTACGATGGTAATGACATTATCTGCCACTTCGATAATCCCACCATTCACGGCGATCCAATCAATGTGTTTTTCGTCATCGACCCGACGGACCTTCACTTGGTCTACAGCCAAAACCGCAATGGTATTGATATGACGAGGTAAAATCCCTAATTCACCATCAATTGTCTTGACAGATACAAATGCGGCATGATGATCATAAACCAGTCCATCCGGTGTAACGATTTGGACGTTCATTTGACTCATCTTTCACCTCTTCTTAGAATCCCATTTTCTCAGCTTTCGCAATCACATCTTCGATCGAACCGACACCACGGAAGGCATCCTCAGGCAAGTGGTCATGCTTCCCATCCAAAATTTCCTTAAAGCCACGAACAGTTTCTGCAACCGGTACATAAGAACCTGGTTGACCAGTAAATTGTTCCGCCACGTTAAAGTTTTGAGACAAGAAGAATTGAATACGACGGGCACGAGCCACCAAAGTCTTTTCATCATCAGACAATTCATCCATCCCCAAGATGGCAATGATATCTTGCAGTTCATGGTAGCGTTGAAGAACGCGTTTGACCTCAGAAGCCACCGCATAGTGCTCTTCTCCGACGATGTCTGGAGAAAGGGCACGAGAGCTAGATGCCAATGGGTCCACGGCAGGGTAGATCCCCAATTGAACCAATTTACGCTCCAAGTTGGTCGTTGAGTCCAAATGGGCGAAGGCTGTTGCTGGGGCAGGGTCTGTATAGTCATCGGCTGGCACATAGATGGCTTGGATCGATGTAACAGAACCTTTATTGGTTGAGGTAATTCGTTCTTGCAATTGTCCCATTTCAGTTGCCAAGGTCGGTTGGTAACCCACGGCAGAAGGCATCCGTCCCAAAAGGGCTGATACTTCTGAACCGGCTTGGGTGAAACGGAAGATATTGTCGATAAACAAGAGAACGTCTTGACCTTCTACATCACGGAAATATTCCGCAATAGTCAAACCAGTAAGAGCTACACGCATCCGTGCTCCTGGTGGTTCGTTCATTTGTCCAAAGACCATGGCTGTTTTTTCGATAACGCCAGATTCTTTCATTTCCCAATAAAGGTCATTCCCTTCACGGGTCCGTTCTCCAACTCCGGTAAATACAGAGATCCCACCGTGCTCTTGGGCAATGTTGTGGATCAATTCTTGAATCAAGACGGTCTTCCCAACTCCGGCACCACCGAAGAGACCGACCTTCCCACCTTTCAAGTAAGGGGCAAGAAGGTCAATGACCTTGATCCCTGTTTCAAGAATTTCTTCTGAAGTAGAAAGCTCATCAAAGGATGGAGCTTTTTTATGAATGGATTCACGAGGGGCATCTTCTGGAAATGCTTCTTCCAAGTCAATGGTATCTCCCAAGACGTTGAAGACACGTCCAAGAGTTTCTTTTCCAACAGGCACAGAGATTGGACGACCAGTGTCCAATACTTCCATCCCACGAGTCAAGCCATCTGTTGATTCCATGGCAATGGTCCGAACGACACCATCCCCAAGTTCAAGAGCTACTTCAAGAACGACTTTTGATTTTTGTTGGTCATTTTTATAGACTACAAGCGCATTATTAATCTCAGGGAGTTTATCGCCCGCAGCAAAAGCTACGTCAACGACAGGGCCTACAACCTGAGAAATTTTGCCTAAACTCATGTCATTCTCCTATTCTATTAAGTTTCTAAGCTTGTGAATACACACCATCAAGCTTATGTTTGTATTGTTAAAATGTGCATCGAATCAACTACTCAAGCGCACTCGCTCCTGCAACAATTTCCGTAATTTCTTGCGTAATGGTTGCTTGACGAGCACGGTTGTATTGAATGGTCAATTCATCAATTACCTTCTTGGCATTGTCTGTTGCGGTTTGCATGGCCATCATACCGGCAGCATTTTCAGCTGTTTTGGCATCAATGATGGCTCCATAAATCATACTTTCCGCAAACTGTGGAAGCAATTGATCCAAAATCGCATCGCGGTCTGATTCCAACTCCAGATTCAAGATATAATCTGCATCTGCTTCATTGGGGTCCAAGTCAATGATCGGAAGCATTTGCTCTACCCGCAATTGACTGGTCAAACTATTGACGTGGTGATTATAACAGACATACAATTCATCAAACAATTCATTTTGATACATTTGGACTGTTTTGGTGATGATCTTCCACACTTCATCAAAGCTTGGTTGATCAGCTAGACCACGTAGTTCATAAACCGGCTGGATGCCTCTTGCTCTAAAGAAATCTGCCCCAATACTTCCAATACAGATGACTTCAAAATCCTCACCTGTTGGATGGTATTCTTCCTTCAATTCCATGACAGACTTGAGGATAGAGGCGTTGTAGCCCCCCACGAGTCCACGGTCAGAAGTGATGACAATATAAGCAGACTTTTTGACCGGACGACTCTTTAAAAATTGATGGTACTTAGCATTTTCAGCCTCGTGTCCATGTAAGAGGTCGGTCAATAGTTTACGAACCTTAGATGCGTAAATTTGGAAGTCCCTGGCAGCTTGCTCAGACTTCCCAAGTTTGGCAGCAGATACCATCTGCATAGCATTTGTAATTTGACTGGTATTCTTTGTCGATGCAATTTTATTTTTGATATCATTTAAAGAAACTGCCATCTGCCACTCCTATTTCTATTTGAAACTTGATTGGTTGACAAAGTCAGTAATCACTGCATCCATTGTTTCTTCACTTGGAAGATCTTTGGTAGTACGAATGGTTTCAAAGATATCTGCATGATGTGCTTCTACAAAGGCAAACAGTTCCTCTTCAAAGCGAAGGATATCATCAACTGGTACACTATCCAAGAATCCATGTGTCAATGCATACAAGATCACAACCTGTTTTTCAACAGTTAATGGTTCATGGACCGGTTGTTTCAAGACTTCTACTGTCCGGCGACCACGGTTCAACTTAGCTTGAGTAGCCGCATCCAAGTCACTACCAAACTTGGTGAAGGCTTCCAACTCACGGTAAGAAGCTAGGTCAATACGGAGAGTCCCCGCAACCTTCTTCATAGCCTTGATTTGGGCTGATCCACCAACCCGTGAGACAGATGATCCCGCATCGATGGCTGGACGAATACCTGAGTTAAAGAGGCTATCTTGCAAGAAGATTTGTCCATCTGTGATCGAAATCACGTTAGTTGCGATATAAGCGGAAATATCTCCTGCTTGTGTTTCAATAATTGGAAGCGCAGTGATGGAACCACCACCCAATTCATCTGATACTTTGGCAGAACGTTCCAATAAACGGCTATGAAGGTAGAAGACATCCCCTGGGAAGGCTTCCCGTCCTGGCGGACGACGAAGAAGAAGGGACAATTCACGGTAAGCAACGGCTTGTTTTGACAAATCATCATAGACGATCAAAACGTGTTTGCCATTGTACATGAACTCTTCGGCCATCGCAACCCCTGCATATGGTGCAAGGAATAGCAATGGAGACGGTTGTGAGGCTGATGCTGTTACGACAATGGTATAATCCATTGCTCCATACTTGTGAAGTGTTTCTACTTGTGTCCGAACCGTTGATTCTTTTTGTCCAATTGCGACATAGATACAGATCATGTCTTGATCCTTTTGGTTCAAGATGGTATCGATGGCAATAGAGGTTTTCCCTGTTTGACGGTCTCCGATGATCAATTCCCGTTGGCCCCGTCCGATTGGAACGAGGGCATCAATGGCTTTCAAACCGGTTTGAAGGGGCTCTGAGACAGATTTCCGTTGCATAACACCAGGAGCTGGTGTTTCAACTGGACGGAAGGTATCTGTTACGATGTCTCCCAAGCCATCCACTGGTTGACCAAGAGGATTGACAACCCGACCAATCAAGGCATCCCCAGCAGGGACTTCCATGATTTTACCAGTCCGACGAATCGAGTCTCCTTCACGAATATCCGTGAAGTCTCCAAGGATAATAATCCCGACATCTGTCGTTTCCAAGTTTTGCGCCATCCCGTATGAGCCGTTTTCAAAGATCAACAACTCACCACTCATTGCATTTTCAAGGCCATGAGCACGCGCAATCCCGTCACCAATATAGGTAACGACTCCGGTCTCTGTGACGTCAAAATTTGGCTGGAAATTTTCAATTTGTTGCTTAATTAAAGCGCTGATTTCTTGTGCGTTAATCGCCAAAATTCACACCACTTTCTATTTCAAATTTGCTTTTATGACTTGCAATTGACGTTTGAGACTAGTATCTAAGGTCTTGTGATTTGCTGAAACCACAAAACCACCAATCAAATCTGGATCCAATTTTTCTTTCAACGAACGAACTTGGATGCCAAATTTCTTTTCAATAATAGGAATCAATTTCTCTTTTTGAGCCTGATCGAGTCCTGCAACCGAAGAAACGGTTACTTCGAAACAGTTGCTCACTTGTTGAATTTGATCCATACTAACTCTGACAATGTCATAAAATAAGGCTTCACGATGATTGAGAATAACCACTTCAATCAAATGGTCTAGTAATGCTGAATCCGAGTTTTGGAAAAGTCGCAGACTTTTCGCCTTCTCTTCATCCTCTACACCGATATGAGCTAAAAATGCAGCAAGGCCTGTTTCTTCAAAAACAGCCTTTATTTGACTTAGTTGTTCATAAACGTCATCTTGCTGATTCTTTTCAAATACCAATTGAACAAAAGGCTGGGAATATTTCTCAATTACCATTAATTGCTTTTTGTCCATTAGGCATCTCCTAATTCATTTAGGTAGCGATCGATCAGTTGGCGATGGCCTTCAGAGTCCAACTGTTGGCTTAGCAATTTACCTGCCAAGTTAACGGTTAGGTCTGCGACATCTCCCTTGATACTGTTCATCGCTTCTTCTTTATTTTGCGAAATTTCTAATTGCGCTTTTTCTTTCAAGCGAAGGGCTTCTTGGTTGGCTTCACTGAGAATATGAGCCTTATTTTTTTCGGCTGTTTCCTTAGCCGTTTCAAGAATGGTCGTTGCTTCTTGACGACTACCTGCCAACTCTTCTTCGCGTTTTGCAGCTAGTTCCTCAGCCTTTTTACGGGCCGCCTCTGCTTGGTCAATATCATTGATAATTTTTTCAGCACGCGCATCCAAAATACTGGTAATATTGCCCCAAGCAAATTTCTTTACTAAAAAGATTAATAAGAGGAAGGAACCAGCGATTAGTATAAAGTCACCAATAATGGTACCAATTGTTAAATCCATCTTCTACTCCTCTACTTACTCTTCCTCACCGTTTATTTTTTTACCTATGTACATGGATGACAACATGGTAAATACATAGGCTTGGATACATGAAATGAAAATCGAAAAGGCTGTCCATAACATGCTTCCGATAAAGGCTACTGGATACCAATAAAAGGCTTGTTGAGACAAGGCTAAAAGCAAGCCTGCCAATACTTCACCGGCAAAAATATTCCCGTAGATCCGAATTGCTAAGGAAGCAAAATTGGTCACCTCTTCTAGGAGGTTCATCGGGGTCATAAAACCAGGAGTCGCAAAGGCCTTCAAGTATTCCTTAAAGCCTCGACGACGAACTCCTTCCACATGTGCGATCAAGGTGATCATAAAGGAGAGAGATAAGTCATAGCCGAGGTTAGCCGTTGGGGAAGTCCACAAGTTATAACCGTTTGTTGTTTGAACTTTTGCCATTAAACCAATATTATTGGCCACCAAGATAAAGAGAAAGAGAGAAAACAAGAACAAAGAATAGTTCTTCATATAGTGCTCTCCAATGTTTCCCTTGGTAAAACTAATGACAAAATCATAGATCATCTCAAGAGCATTTTGTTTGCCCTTGGGACGAAGGGTCATTTTGCGACTTGCCCAATAGACAAAGGCAAAGACCATCAGAACGGTTACAAGAGACATGGCAAGTAGGGTCAAATCAAAGGATACAGGTCCAATATTTAGGGTTGGATTCACACTTTCTTCCAAGGTTTGACACCTCCTTTCCTAAATAGAGAAGTCTATTTAATAACGAAGGCCATGGCCAAGGTTACGAAGAAGGTACCTTCTACAAAGGCGATCCCGAGGATCAAAAGGCTACGTAATTGACCGATAATCTCTGGTTGACGAGAAGCAGCTTTGAAAAGATTACTCATAATCAATCCTTCAGCAATGGACACGCCGAAGCAGGCAAAACAAAGACCTAAAAATGTTAAATTCATGATGAATTCTCCTTAAATAAATTTTACTCCCTTAGTTTACTCCTAAAAGATATAATAGTCAAATGTTTGCCTAGAAAGAAAACGTTTTACGGCAATTCTGTTACTACTTTCAAAATTCCTCTTGCCACTAGTTTTCAAAAGACCCTAATCGTTTTTAGACACTTTGTCTATTTTTGTATTCCACACAAATTTATATTATTTTTATCAGAAGAGGAAGCATTATTACCAAGGATAGAAAAAACTCACCTGACGAGCAGATGAGCATTTTCTTCCTATTTAAAAATAGGGGTTTTGAAACTGTCCGTTTGTTGCAGCAATTTCTTAAAGATTTTTTCTTTCAGTGAAACAGTATTGTCAAATTTGACAGAACCGTTACTTAGAGTAGCCTTATCTTTATCTACTGCTTCAGCAAATGCACGTTTCAAGTCTTCATAGCTATTGTAGGTTTTACCATCGATGTCAATAGCCTGAATTCCGTTTTTGGCACTGGTTACCACTTCATTGAAGTAAGCTTTCTTCCAGTCTTCAAGGGTACTGAATCTTCCATCAGAAATCTTCTGAATTACGAAGTCATCTCCTAGAGTGGCAAGTCCAGCTTGTTTGGACTCTTGTTTATACTTGTTTGAAGCATAACCTAGGAATCCTTTTTCATAGCCATAATAACCCCAGAGTCTGAAGGTATTGTGTTTGAAGGACATTGCTCCAGGAGCCCCTTCACTGGTGTTCCCACCATAGATCCCTGTCATCATCGGTACGGTCACATAGGCTGATCTAAAGTCAGATGGATTATAAACGCCATTTCCAGGACCACGGTTGGTCATGAAATTATTGGTGATGAGGTCATCTACTGTATGTAAAGCAATCGCTTTTTCCTCATCACTCAACGGCCGAACCTTATCGAATTGATTCTTGGTGTTAGCTCCTCGGTATTGTTTATCAACCTTCTTGAACCAAGCATTGTTTAAGTCCTTACTATGTTTGTCCAATACAGCTTCCCCTTCTAGGTAATCCAGAAGCATGAGGGTGTCATTATAGCCCTTCATGTAGCGATCAATCTCATCACGTGATTGAAGATCGTTTGGATTGGTATTGTACCATTGGTTTCCATCGTTAGGACGTTCATAGGCCATGTTGAGACCTAAAGCTTTGTATTCCCCATTTGGATTCGATACAGATGGTGTTTGGAGCATTCCTTGGGCAAAGGCTTCAATATCAGTCCCTTCACGGTGTCTCCACCCACCTAAGTAAACCATACGGTCATTGACGTGAGTCGTTTCGTGGGTAAAGGCAGACACCCCAAAGTCACTGACCATATCGGTCACCATGAAGAAGACAGAGTCGTCTTTATATGGATTTCCGTAAATTCGAGCTACAGCCCCCATGCGCCAATCTGTCGCATGGTAACGATCGGTAGGCCCGTACAATTCACGGATTGGAGCGACATCTTTGCCATTATCTGTATGTCCATAACGATCTGTGCTAATGCCTTTATAGTTTTGGTTATCGAGAACAGGGGTCGGAACCATATTATTGCTCTTCAAGAGCTGATTGCGAACCTTATCCGTTGCTAGACGCGACCAGAAATCTAGGTAATTTTGTTGCCCTTTTGCGACCTTATCAATTTCCGCCTTGAAGGCATTTCGTTCCGCTTCCGTGTTCTTACCATATTTCTCGAAGGAACTATAAGCCATTGTATTGTAGGTTGAAATCAAGAACATATGGGCATCTTTTAAGTTCAAGAGTGGCAAGATCATTTTACCGTGCACATCATTGTTTAAGCCCTCATAGGCTCTATGCTTAGCAGATGCGAAAGCTGGATTGGTCGTCTCAGGCTCCACAATATAGACATTGTCTTTGGTTGCTTTGATGAACCAATCATTCAAGTCTGTATCACTTGTAAAGAGCTCCATATTGTATTTCAGGAAGTCATTTAAGTTACCAGAAAGAGTCGATTTAGCCACAACTTCACGGAAGGCATCGTGGGTACGAGTCCCTTTGATGTAGTCTTCTTTTGAACCAATTTCAATCAAACGGTCTAAGACATCAACATTCTTCCCATAAAAGTCTGGCTTGAACAACATGAGCTGCTTAAGATTGACATCATCAAACTTCACTCCGTAATAGCGGTTGAGGTAAGAAAGACCCAAAAGAACTGCCGCTTTATTGTCCTCAATCTTCTTGATGAGCGCACGTTGGGCAGCCTCATCCGTGTTCAATTGATGGTCTTGGTTTTCAACCAGTTGTTTGACAAAGTGAGTCAGATTGTCCTTGACTTCTTGGAAACTCTCCTCGAGGTAAAGGTTCTTAATGGCATTGACCTTGTTTGGACCAGTTCTACCAAGATGTGTGTAAATTGGATCCGATTGCAATTCGACAGGACTTAATTTCCCTACGATGGCACTAATGAGATCACTACGATCTTTGTCCACCATATTCGGCGTGTAGACTACTTCACCGAGCTCCGCTACACTGTACTCTTTGACTTGTTTGACTTTAGACTCTTTCGGTGAAATGCTGAAGACATCTTTGGTCTTATCTGCGTAGTGGATCAGGATGTGGTCGACATCAGCTAGTTCAGTGACAAAATCATTGCCCTTCATAGCGGTCACAGACAAGACTTCCTTGGTCAAGAGAGGACTAGTTGCAGCCAATTTATTCCCTTGGTCGACAATCCATTCTTTATTATAGAAAGGTTGCAATTTAGCGATATTGCGGTAAGCTAGCTCACGAGTGGCATCGTAGCCCGTGATTGTTTTGTATTGATCGTCTTTGCTAACAAGGTGATTGAGCGTATCTTCAATCGGTTTGCTGCTGGTGAATTTATCAGCAGTGATTCCCATTGCTTCGATTTTCTGCTCAGCTTCTGCCAGCGAGATGCTTGGGATTTTACGGGAGTTGTTAAAGGTTTTCTTCCCTTCACTCACGCCTTCCACACTGTAATTGCGCTTAGTTCTTGAATAGGTGAAGTAATCATCTGCATCGATATCTGAATGACCAAATACCATCTCACCTGTTTTGACTTTCATCATAGTGATGTTGTCTTCAATAGCACCCAAGGCCCAGTTAGTACCCAGCAAGCCACCAGATTGAACAGCTTCTTTCAGCTCAATTGAACCTTTAGCAACTGAATTTCTGAGAACACCTTCTTTACCTACCGTGTGGTTATTCCCACCATTTTGAGAAGAATAAACTAAACCTGCAGCTTTTGCCTTGTTACCAGTAATTTCAGCATCAACGTAGGCTTTTTCTACGATACCTTTCCAGTTTTCACCTAGAACCCCTGCTAAGTACCAACCTTTGTTTCCAGCAGCGTGAATTTTACCGATAAAGGCAACATTACTTACCTTACCACTACCATCAATTTTATTGACAATACCAGCTACATCGTTGCCCCCGATAACATTACCTGTTACTTTAACATTTTCGACAGTCGCATTATTTTTGATAACATTTGCGATTGGTGCTACTCGATCAAATCCAGGCATGTCAATGTTGACATTTTCAAGCAAGAGATTCTTGACAGTACCACCTTCAATGTTCCCAAACAGTGGTCTCGTAATGTTATGGATGGCAAATTTATTGCCTTCTGTACTTTCCAATATTCCCTTGAAGGCATTGGTTACATAAGACTTGCCAGCTGGTTGCACGTTACTTGCATTCATACTGCTACCAAGCTTAAAGGTACCAGTCGGATTGGCTTGCATAGCTTTTACTAGTTCGTTGAAATTGTAGTAGACATCTCCTTCATGAGCTTTCGGCTTCGCAATGTAGTGGACATAATCCTCACTGAACAGCTTTTCTTCTGTTCGTTGGATGAGATCAGGTGCTTTAGCAGTCACCTTGTATAATACTTTTCCATCAATTGTGACTTCTTCGATTTTATCAACTGCCAGTTTTGTGACCTTATTATCTTGGGTGGTAACCTTTAAGTAATAAGGTTTCACATCTGAAGGTGTTTCTGACAAGAGGCTACGATCGGTCTCAAGGCCTTGGTCATCCACACTAATCAGACTAGTTTCCTTGATGTTTTTGACTTCAACTTTTTTAAGGTCAAGTCTTAGTGGTTCTTCCTTGAGAACCTCTTCTTCATCCCCATTTCCACGATCATAGACCATGGTCGTTGCAAGCGTATAATCCTTGTAGTAGTCTAAGTCTGCTAAAGCAGCCGCTAAATCCGTCTCAGAAAGGGCAAAAGTTTTCACCACTTGATCGCCCTTCTTCAATACAGTCTGGATAGACTTGATGGTCACACCGTCTGGTTTATCCAAACGATAAGTAGCTTTGGCACTGCGCTTCAATTCTTCCTTATCGACCTGGGTCAAGGTTAAGGTAGGCTTTTCAAGTTCTTTGCTCCCTTTTTGAATGATCTGATCTTGTGCTTGTTCAACTACTTCCTCAGAAACAGTAGGAGCATCCGCCGTTTTAACCCCCTTGATGGTCTTATAGACCTTAGTGATTTTTTTCTTCCCATTCTTACCAGCTTGAGAAATCCTTTCGCTTCCTTTTAACAAGGTGGCATCTTGTTCGGTTACCGTCTTAAATGGAATTTCCTCAAATGAAACAGCCTCTGTTTGGCCTTCAATCGTCTTACTTCCTCGACTAATTTTTTCTGTCACAGGAGCTTTTACAGTTTCAGTTGTCGTACTGAGAGGCTCTCCGACTTTCTCACCATTGACTGTTTTATAGACACGGCGAATTTCCTGGCTACCAGCCTCGCCTTTTTGAAGGAGGCTTTCTTCATCGGTGTAACGATTGGCATCCGTTACATACTCTGTTGCATATGGGAGGGCCACCGTTTCTGTCTCTGTTACCGTCCCTTCTATTACTTGATAGGTTGGGTTCTCCGGTTGAACAGGAGCTTCGCCGACATGACCTTCTTCTTGTGTTCCCTTGGCTTCCACCAGGCCTGTATAGGCTGGAGTCTCTGGTTGAATGGGAGCTTCGCCGACATGGCCTTCTTCTTGGGTCCCTTTGGCTTCAACAACACCGGTATAGGCTGGGGCTTCCGGTTGAACAGGCGCTTCTCCTACATGACCTTCTTCTTGGGTTCCTTTAGCTTCCACCACACCGGTATAGGCTGGGACTTCCGGCTGAACAGGCGCTTCTCCTACATGACCTTCTTCCTGCGTTCCCTTAGCTGTGACCACTGGGGCAGGTTGTGGACTTGGTTGAACATCCTCCTTGGTCCCGACAGCAAGAATTTGTGAAACTGGTTCTTTAGTAACCTTGCTTTCAACTACCTTGCGAACTTCCTGACCATTTACCGTACTCACTTCTGTTAAAACAGTCTGTTCACCATTTTGTCCAGCTCTTAGAACCCTTGTTTGACCTTTTGCCAAAGTAGGATCTGCTTGTTCTACCGTTTCAAACGGAATACTTTCTGTTGAAACTTCAACGTTTGGCTGGTCCACTATAGGGAAAACAGGACTCTCTTCAGGTGTTACCTGCGATAGAGTCTTTCCTTCTGTTGCAGGTTGGGATACTGGCTTCTCCTCCACTCTTACATGAGGTTCTTGGCCCGTAGCTCTTGGATCAACCGGACAACGAAGGTAGCCAACATAGTCATAGCCTTCTATCTGGATGACAGCATTGGCTAGTTCTTTACTGCTTGCAATTGAAAGAGTCTGATTGTAGCTTGCTAATTCAATATTTTGCAAGGCTGCGGCATCAATGGATAAGAGTAAGCATTGCCCCATGGAACCAATTAATAGGAGTCCCATTACTTTTTTACGATGTTTTTTGGACAGCAAAAGAACTGCTAAAGAGGCAGTCGCTAAACTAAGGCCAGCAATCGCCAATTCGGTCGTCCCTGTTTGTGGCAGTAGACCTTGACTAGGTGTTTTCTTCTTATAGACCAGATAAAAGGTATCTTCATTTTGATATTCTTCAGGAATAGCACGAATTACTTGCGCTTGTTCCTCAGGAGTCAACTCATTTTCCGTGACATACCCCATATGAACCGTCGCTTCTGCCGTGAATTGATCAGCTTGTACAGAAGGCGCTCCTAATACACTCCCTGCAAAAAGAAGGGCTCCAATAGCAACCGGACCCACTCCGACGGATAATTTCCGAATCGAATACTTGGTAATCTTTTCAAAAGCTTGTCTTCTTTGTTTCATCCTATAACTTCCTACATAGTAATATTTGTAAATCATAGGAAGTCTCATTTATTTTGGAGAAGGTCAACACTCTCCCTAAATCAGCTTCCCGTGATTTTTTACCTTTATCTATCTTATCTTTTTTCGTATCTTTTAGCAACTTATTTTACTTAGATTTTTTCCTTTATTTCATTCCCTATATTTTAGTTGCAACTTCTTACTTCCTCAAGAAAAAAACGCCTAAAAATAGGCGTTTTCATTCATCTTATAAGGACTGATAGAGATCCGCATAGTGTTGACTAGCCGTATCCCAAGAGAAATCACGACTCATGGCTTCTCTTTGGAGACCGTACCAAGCATCCTTATCATGAGTATAAACTGTCAAAGCTTGGTCGACAGCCCAATTCAACCAATAACCAGATAGGTTGTTAAAGCTAAAACCAGTACCACTGCCATCAAGCACATTATAGGCTTGTACTGTATCTCGCAGTCCCCCTACCTCGTGAACCAATGGTAGCGTACCATAGCGCATAGCCATCATTTGAGATAGTCCACATGGTTCAAAACGACTTGGCATCAAGAAAACATCCGAAGCAGCATAGATTTCTTGCGCCAACTGGACATCAAACATAATATTGGCAGAGAGTTTATCTGGATAAGCTTGAGCAAACCAAGAAAAGGCATGTTCAAAACCAGGATCTCCCGTTCCCAAAAGAACGATTTGGATATCCTTTTGTAGAAGGTTGTGGAGTTCTTCAACCACCACATCAAACCCTTTTTGGCGGGTCAAACGAGAAACGATTCCAAACAAGGGAACATCATCACGAACCGGAAGTCCGACACGTTCCTGAAGAGCTCGCTTACTTGCTGCTTTTCCTGATAAATCATCTTTATTGAAATGATAGGTCAAGAGCGGGTCTGTTTCAGGATTGTAGAGGTCTGTATCGATTCCATTCACAATCCCCGTTAATTTACCAGATTCCATGCGTAAGATTTGATCGAGGCCACAACCATATTCAGCTGTTCTGATTTCATAACTATAACTTGGTGAAACAGTCGTCACACGATCAGCATAGAGGATCCCAGCCTTCATCCAGTTTAAGCAATCTTTCCACCGAAGAGTGCCATCTTCATAGCGCTCAAATCCAACTCCAAACAAATCCCATAACATCCCTGGGTCAAACTGCCCTTGGAACTCCAGATTATGGATGGTCAAGACAGACTTAATACCATTGTAAGCTTGAATCCAACGGTATTTTTCCTTAAGAAGGAAAGGAATCATGGCTGTATGGTAGTCATGAGCGTGGATGATATCTGGAATGAAATCTACACGTTCCATCATCTCAAGCGCTGCCAATTGGAAGAAGGCAAAACGCTCCCCATCATCAAAATCTCCATAGACGTGTCCTCTAAAGAAGTACTTTTGATTATCAATGAAGTAGAAGGTAACACCATCTCTAAAAATACGTTTTACCCCAACATACTCACTTCTCCAACCTACCTTTGTAGTAAAGTGTAGCACATCTTCAATCTGATCGCCAAATTTCGCCTCTACCATATCGTAATAAGGAAGGACGACACGGACATCATGTCCCTTTTTAGCCAAGGATTTAGGAAGTGCTCCAATCACATCTCCTAGGCCCCCCGTTTTTGAAAAAGGAGCTCCTTCAGCGGCAACAAACAATAATTTCATTATCCAATATCCTCTGTAATCACAGCACCTTTTTTAATCACAAGAGGTGCTTCTTTGGTTCCACGAATGGTTACACCAGTCTCAACTACGACGCCCTTGTCAAGAATCGCATGCTCTACGACAGCTCCCTCATGGACAACGACTCCCGGGAATAAGAGACTGCTACGAATTTCTGCCCCCTTGTGGAGATGAACACGACGAGAAATGATAGAATCATGCACCAAAGCTTCGACAATACTTCCTGATGCAAATTGCGAATTCTTAATTTGCGAACCAGGAGCATAGTAAGTTGGCTCTTCATTTTTCACCTTGGTATAAACTTTTTGATTTGGTGAGAAGAGAGACATGAATTTATTGGTTTCCAACATATCCAAGTTAGCGCGGTAGTAGGATTCAACAGAGTGAATATTGGCAATATAGCCAGTGTATTCGAATGCGAATGCTCCATATTCAACCGCTAAATCACGTAAGATATAACGCAATTTTTCTGGATGTTCTTTATGGATTTCTGCTTCTAATTTTTCAATCAACCATGGTGTATCAACGATAAAGATATCCGTTGACATATTATAGAGAGCATCTGGATCTGTTCCATCAAACAACTTTTGTCCACTTACATGATCTGTCTCATCGATTTCTAAAACCGCATTTACTTCAGAGATGTCACGATGATGCATTTTCTTGTAGACCACTGTGATTGGTCTGTCAACGGTATTGTGCAAGTGGAAGACTTGGTTCAAATCAATGTTTACTAAGATATCACAGTTAAGAGCGACTGTCTGGTTTGACCCAGAGCGTTTCAAATAGGTCAAGAGTTGCTCGTAGTATTCTTTACCAACGTTTGAACTTTCTACTGGAGTGTTGTAGATACCGAGATAGTAGTGACTCAATAGGGTTGACAAGCCCCACTCACGACCAGAGCGAATATGATCAAAGACAGAACTGATATTTTCTTGCTGGAAGATACCAAATACACTACGGATTCCTGCATTAGCGAGGCTAGAAAGCGGGAAGTCGATCAAGCGATATTTCCCATCAAATGGCAGACTGGCAACAGGACGATGATCTGTCAATGACGACATATCATGGAAGCCTACTGTGTTTCCTAAAATGGCTGAATACTTATCAATCTTCATCTGTTGCTACCCCCACTTTTTCGTTATATCCAACGACTTGTACTTCTTCCGTTCCATCGATGACAACACCTTCTGAAACAACTGCTCCTTCACCGATAATAGCACGTTTAATCACAGCACCTTGACCGATAATGGCACCACTCATGACGACAGAATCTTCAACGACTGCACCTTTACGAACTTGTGCTTCCGTAGACAAGATAGAATGTTTTACTGTTCCGTCTACCAAGCACCCATCCACTACCAAGGAATCTTCAATATGGGCATGTTCGCCAAAGAAGTTTGGTGGTGAAATCAAGTTACGAGAATAGATCTTCCAGTGACGATCACGGCTGTCCAAGGCATTGTTTGGATCAATGTATTCCATATTCGCTTCCCAGAGAGATTCAATAGTTCCCACGTCTTTCCAATAGCCATTGAATTCATAAGCATAGACGCTTTCTCCAGATTCAAGGTAAGTTGGAATAACGTTTTTACCAAAGTCAGACATATCCATGTCACTCTTCTCTGCAGCTACTAGCATGTTGCGAAGACGAGACCAGTCAAAAATGTAGATCCCCATAGAAGCTTTTGTTGATTTTGGCTCTGCAGGTTTTTCTTCAAATTCGACAATTCGATTGTTGGCATCCGTATTCATAATTCCGAAACGGCTAGCTTCTTTTAAAGGGACATCCAATACAGCTACTGTAAGACTAGCATTGTGATCTTTATGAGACTGAAGCATTTCATCGTAGTCCATCTTGTAGATATGGTCTCCAGAAAGAATCAATACGTACTCTGGATTGATGCTATCGATGTAGTCGATATTTTGGAAAATCGCATGACTTGTTCCTTCAAACCAACGATTTCCTTCACTTGCAGAATAAGGTTGAAGGATAGAAACCCCAGTATTAATACCATCAAGACCCCAACTTGAACCATTTCCGATATGATTGTTTAAGGCAAGCGGTTGATACTGAGTAATCACGCCAACATTGTGGATACCTGAGTTGGCACAGTTGGATAAGGCAAAGTCAATAATACGATAACGTCCCCCAAATTGCACTGCAGGTTTGGCAATGCTTTGAGTGAGTTTTCCAAGGCGAGTTCCTTGCCCACCAGCAAGGATCAGAGCTAGCATTTCATTCTTCATTGATTACTCCTTTTTGGATTGACGAGACCTTCTTCCCAGTTCTGAGGAGAGGCACTGTGGCCTCTTCTACAGAGTTAGGAATGGGATCATAGACCGCGATCAGTAGATCACCAACAACTATTCTTTTGTTTTAGACACATTGGAACGAAGTTTTCGTTTCACTTTCCATACACTAGCTCCAAGAGCCGGTAAAGTAAAGGTTAAGGTTTGTGGATAATCTTTCCATAATCCCTCTTGAGTCTTCACTTCTTGGTTGTGCTCTTTCCAGACACCTCCCCATTTCTCTAATTCTGTATTCCAAATTTCTTCATAGACCCCAGCTACAGGGACGCCGACTGTAAAGTCCTTGCGCTCTACTGGTGCCATATTAAAGATACAAAGCAAATGATTTCCTTTTTTATCCTTACGAGTAAAGGTCAAAACGCTTTGATCTCGGTTATCTGCATCAATAATCTCAATACCATCATAGCTATCATCAATTTCCCACAACATCTTGTTGTCTTTGTAGAATTGATTGAGCTGGGAAGTAAATTCTTGCATCTTGCGGTTCATGTCATCTTCCAGATTAGACCATTCTAACTGTTCTTCAGACCTCCACTCTAAGAATTGGCCAAACTCTGAACCCATGAAGAGCAATTTCTTCCCTGGGTGACAAATCTGATAGGTCAAGAGATTTCTCAAGCCGGCGAACTGATTGTAGCGATCTCCCCACATCTTATGCATGAGACTCTTCTTGCCATGCACCACTTCATCGTGAGAAAACGGCAACAAGAAATTCTCAGAGAAAGCATACATAAAGCTAAAGGTCACCAAATTGAAATCAAATTTCCGGTAAATAGGATCTTCCTCGTAGAAGCGAAGGATATCATTCATCCATCCCATATTCCACTTGTAGTCAAAACCTAAGCCACCGTATTCTTCTGGACCAGTAATCTTAGTTCCAGATGAACTTTCTTCAGCAACCATGATCACATCAGGATGCTCAAGTTTAATCACCGCATTCATTCGTTTAAGGAAATGAATCCCCTCATAATTGAGATTTCCACCATCGATATTTGGTGTCCATGGACCACTATCGTAATCTAAGTAGAGCATGTTGCTGACCGCATCGACCCGGATTCCATCCAAATGATAAAACTCAATCCAGAATTTTACACTAGAAATAAGGAAGGATTGGACCTGGTTTTTCCCTAGGTCAAAGTTCATTGCTCCCCAACCATAGTTGTGAGCCCGATGATGGTCCTGATATTCAAAGGTTGGTGTCCCATCATAATAGGCCAAGGCATCATCATTGATCGTAAAGTGTCCGGGCACCCAGTCCACAATCACCCCAATGTTATTCAAGTGACAGGCCTCAACGAAATCCTGAAACTCTTCCGGTGTTCCGTAAGTATGTTCCAAGGCAAAGTAACCCATCAATTGATAGCCCCAACTTAGTCCGAGCGGGTGAGCCATCACCGGCATGAACTCCACATGGGTATAGTTCATTTTCACCAAGTAAGGAATCAAATCTTCCTTCAACTGAGCAAAGGAATAAGGACTTCCATCTTCATTCCGTTTCCAGGATCCAGCATGAACCTCATAGATATTAACTGGTCGAGATCGAAAACCAAGTTTTCTCCGTCTCGCCATCCACAGTCCATCTTTCCATTTCCGCTCTGGAATATCAGTAATAACCGCTCCTGTACCTGGACGTTTTTCCATGCGTACCGCTAAAGGATCCACCTTCATCAAGCGGTGGCCATTTTGTCTTGTAACATGGTACTTATAAATATCTCCCACTTGAGGTGCTGTTGTAAAAACTTCCCAAACACCAGCTTCATTTCTCACCATAGGAATTTCATTTTCTTCCCATTGGGTGAAATCACCTACTAAGTGTACTGCCTGTGCATTTGGAGCCCATACGCGGAAACAATACCCCTCCACACCATCTACTTGCTCTTTATGAGACCCTAGATAATGTTGAAGATGAAAGTTCTCTCCGGTTCCAAATGTGTACAATGCTTGTTTCGTATCCATTCACTCACCTCTCTCGCCTCTTATGAAAGCGCTTCCTAATAGTATTATTCTACTATAAATAGTTGAAATATTCAAGATTATTTCTTGAATAATGCGATGAAAATATATGAAAATAATTCAAAACTTCCAAGTTTTCCCTGAAATTTCCTAAAATCAATTCACAATTGTTCAGCTTTCAAACTATCTTTCTAACATTATACTATAAAAATCATTGTAATTAAACCTATTTCCGAAAATTTTTAGAAAATTTAGATTTTTTGTTTTGATATAGGGATATCTACTCTATTTTTATTCAGCTACTTCCTTTATAAGACAAATAAAGTAGCAAAATAAAAAAGCTACCACCTCTTCCAAGGTGATAACTTTGTTATCAGATTCTTAAAATCAATTAATCTACGTTCACGTATTCTTTAGAAAGTTCAAGAACTTCTTCCATTGTTGAACATTCAGTAAGAGCACGGTTAGCGTATTCTTGCATCTTAGTTGTATCCAATTTCTTCATCAAGCTACGTGTACGAAGGACTGATGTAGCTGACATTGAGAACTCATCCAAGCCCATTCCGACAAGGAGTGGAACAGCTGTTTGGTCACCGGCCATTTCACCACACATACCAGCCCATTTACCTTCAGCGTGAGCTGCCTTGATAACGTTGTTAATCAAGCGAAGGATTGATGGGTTATATGGTTGGTAAAGGTATGATACTTGTTCGTTCATACGGTCAGCAGCCATTGTGTATTGGATCAAGTCGTTTGTACCAATTGAGAAGAAGTCAACTTCTTTGGCAAATTGGTCAGCCAACATTGCTGCTGCTGGGATTTCAATCATGATACCTACTTCGATGTCGTCAGCAACGGCAACACCTTCAGCAACCAATTTCGCTTTTTCTTCTTCAAGAATACCTTTAGCGGTACGGAACTCCGTCAACAAAGCAACCATTGGGAACATGATCCGCAATTTACCGTGAACAGATGCACGAAGCAAGGCACGCAATTGTGTACGGAACATTTGGTTACCAGTTTCAGAGATGGAAATACGCAAAGCACGGTAACCCAAGAATGGGTTCATTTCTTTAGGAAGATCGAAGTAAGGAAGTTCTTTATCCCCGCCGATATCCATCGTACGAACGACAACAGGTTTACCGTTCATACCTTCAAGAACCGCTTTGTATGCTTCGTATTGATCATCTTCAGTTGGGAAGTCTTGAGAGTCCATGTACAAGAATTCAGTACGATAGAGTCCAACTGCTTCTGCACCATTCTCATTCACACCTTCAACGTCTTTAGGTGTACCGATGTTAGCAGCCAACTCGAAGTGTTTCCCATCTGCAGTAACAGTTTTCGCATCTTTCAAAAGAGCCCATTCAGCTTTTTGTTTCGCGTAAGCTTCACCAGCTGATTTGAATTCTGCGATTTGTTCTTCACTTGGGTTGATAACAACTTCACCAGTGATTCCAGATACGGCCAAAACATCACCATCTTTTACAAGATCTGTAATGTTGTTTGTACCAAGAACAGCTGCGATTTCAAGTGTACGCGCCATGATCGCTGAGTGACTTGTACGGCCACCAATGTTTGTAACAAAAGCTTTAACGAACTGTTTGTTCAATTGAGCTGTATCTGATGGGGTCAAGTCATGCGCAACCACAATTGCTTCTTCATTGATGGTCGCAGGGTTTGGCAATTTTTTACCAAGCAAGTTTGCAAGAACACGTTTGGTAACGTCGCGAATATCTGCTGCACGTTCTTGCATGTATGGGTTATCTTCCATTCCTTCAAAGATGGTGATAAACATGTCTGTAACTTCTTTTAAACCAGCCTCAGCATTCACCTTCTTCGTGCGAATTGTTTCCTTGATCTGACCAACCATTTCAGGGTCAGAAAGAACCATCATGTGAGCATCAAATACTTGTGCTGCTTCCTCACCAAGGCTCGCTACTGCATTCTCCCGAATAAGAGAAAGCTCGTTTTGTGAAGCTTCAAGAGCTGCATCCAAACGAGCTTCTTCTGCATTTGTATCTTCAACTGAGATTGTTTCAAATGACAAGTCGGGTTGAACAAGTAGATATGCCTTAGCAACGGCAACACCATCAGATGCTGCAATTCCTTTAAGCATTTCTGTCATGTTTATGCCAATCCTTCTTTTTCCATTGTTTCAGCGATTGCTGCAAGAGCATCATCAGCGTCAGCTCCTTCAGCTGAGATTACAACGTCAGCTCCTTGACCAACACCAAGGCTCATAACACCCATGATTGATTTCAAGTTAACTGATTTACCTTTGTATTCAAGAGTAATATCTGAAGCAAATTTGCTAGCAGTTTGAACCAACAAAGTTGCTGGACGTGCGTGGATACCTGTTTCTGCCACGATGTGGAAATCTTTAGAAGCCATAGTTTGACTCTCCTTTTAAAATTAGTTTTGAGTTATCTGTGATAACCCTTACAATTTGCTATTATATCATCTTCTTCATTATTTTTCAAGATTTTTATCACACACTTACTGAAAATACTTACAGGAAGCACTCAATTTTTCTCTTCTTTTGATCTTCTTTTTTTACTTTCTTCTATTAAATAAATAGAATTGCTTTCACGGACACAGTATATAGAATTTTAGGAAAAAGATAGGAATTCCTTTGACTTAAAAAACCTATATTTTATCACGTTTTCCTCAATTTTCACTAATTCTTACAATACTACATATTGTGGTATCTTCCGGTATAGTTAATTTATGTGCACAATATTTAGTTAAAACTCTTGACAAGGAAAAACCTTTTGTTTATACTAGATACAGATTTATGAATTTAGAGGAGTTAGATCACATTATGGTGACAATTTATTCAAAAAATAATTGCGTTCAATGTAAAATGACCAAACGTTTTTTAGATACCAATCACGTTGAATACCGTGAAATTAATCTAGATGAGCAACCTGAGTTTGTAGACCATGTGAAGAACCTTGGTTTCAATGCTGCGCCAGTTATCCAAACGGCAGATGAAGTCTTCTCTGGCTTCCAACCAGCTAAGCTCAAGAAATTATCTTAACATTATCAAACAGGATTTGATTGGTCTAGGGAATGGATGACTGTAGTCCTTGACTACTGTGTTCCCTGGCCCTTTTACTTGTACAGGGGAGCTTGCCTCCCCTTTGTTTTTGAATTAGAAAAAGGAACATTATGGGATTAAAATCACTTGAAGACGTAACCTACTTCCGTCTTAATAATGAAATCAACCGTCCAGTAAACGGTCAAATCATGCTTCATAAAGACAAAGAAGCCTTGGATGCTTTCTTTAAAGAAAATGTTGCGCCAAATACTATGGCCTTTGATTCAATAACGGATAAAATCAACTACCTTATTGAACACAACTATATCGAAACAGCTTTTATCAAGAAATATCGTCCAGAATTCTTGGAAGAACTTTATCAATTTATCAAAGACCAAAACTTCCAATTCAAGTCCTTCATGGCTGCCTATAAATTCTATAACCAGTATGCGCTTAAAACAAATGATGGAGAATACTATCTCGAAAGCATGGAAGACCGCGTCTTCTTCAATGCTCTCTATTTTGCAGATGGAAATGAAGACATTGCCAAAGACATCGCAAACGAAATCATCCACCAACGCTACCAACCAGCTACTCCTTCTTTCTTAAATGCTGGACGTGCCCGCCGTGGAGAATTGGTTTCCTGTTTCTTGATCCAAGTAACAGATGATATGAATGCGATTGGACGCTCTATCAACTCTGCCCTTCAACTTTCACGTATCGGTGGTGGGGTTGGAATCTCCCTCAGCAACCTTCGTGAAGCTGGAGCACCGATCAAAGGCTATGAAGGAGCTGCTTCTGGGGTCGTTCCTGTTATGAAACTCTTTGAAGATAGCTTCTCTTACTCTAACCAACTTGGTCAACGTCAAGGGGCGGGGGTTGTTTACCTCAACGTCTTCCACCCAGACATCATCGCCTTCCTTTCAACTAAGAAAGAAAATGCCGATGAAAAAGTTCGTGTTAAGACTCTCTCACTTGGTGTCGTCGTACCAGACAAGTTCTATGAGTTGGCTCGTAAGAATGAAGAAATGTATCTCTTCAGCCCATATTCTGTAGAGCGTGAATACGGAGTGCCATTCAACTATATCGACATCACTGAAAAATACGATGAGTTGGTTGCTAATCCAAACATCCGTAAGACAAAAATTAAAGCCCGTGATTTGGAAACAGAAATTTCTAAATTGCAACAAGAATCTGGTTACCCATATGTAGTCAATATTGATACTGCTAACCGCGCCAACCCAGTTGATGGCAAAATCATCATGAGTAACTTGTGTTCAGAGATCCTCCAGGTTCAAGAACCAAGCTTGATCAACGATGCTCAAGAATTCATTAAAATGGGGACCGACGTCTCATGTAACCTTGGTTCAACAAACGTAGTCAACATGATGACCTCACCTGACTTTGGTCGTTCTATTCGTGCCATGGTTCGTGCTTTGACCTTTGTGACAGATAGTTCTCACATCGTCGCTGTTCCTACGATCGACCATGGAAATAGCCTAGCGCATACCTTTGGCCTCGGTGCGATGGGACTTCATAGCTATCTTGCGCAACAATTGATCGAGTACGGATCACCTGAGTCTGTTGAGTTCACTAGCATCTACTTCATGCTCATGAACTACTGGACCCTCGTGGAATCAAACAATATCGCGCGTGAACGTGGCGTTACCTTCCACAACTTTGAAAAATCAGACTACGCAAACGGTACTTACTTTGATAAGTACACGACTGGAGAGTTTGTTCCAAAATCAGAGCGTGTCAAAGAACTCTTTAAAGACATCTTCATCCCTAATGCAGAAGATTGGGCTGAACTTCGTGATAAAGTGAAAGCAGATGGTCTTTACCACCAAAACCGTTTAGCTGTCGCACCAAATGGTTCTATCAGCTACATCAATGACGTGTCTGCTTCTATCCACCCAATTACACAACGGATTGAAGAACGTCAAGAGAAGAAAATTGGTAAGATCTACTACCCTGCAGCAGGATTATCAACAGATACCATTCCTTACTACACTTCTGCCTACGATATGGATATGCGGAAAGTCATCGATGTCTATGCTGCCGCAACTGAGCACGTGGACCAAGGACTCTCACTGACTCTCTTTATGCGCAGTGACATTCCAAAAGGTCTTTACGAATGGAAAACTGAAAACAAACAAACCACTCGTGACTTGTCTATCCTTCGTAACTATGCCTTTAATAAGGGAATCAAGTCTATCTACTACGTCCGTACCTTTACAGATGATGGTGGAGAAGTTGGCGCGAACCAATGTGAAAGCTGTGTCATCTAAGACACTCTGATCCATTGCTACCAAAAGTCGGTCCGCCGACTTTTTGTGCAGTATTCTAACAATTGTGTTAGAATAACAATGATTGTATGATCGAATGAATTAGAAAAAGAAAGAGATTTCAAATGGAAACTTACTACAAAGCCATTAACTGGAATGCCATCGAAGATGTCATCGATAAATCTACTTGGGAAAAGCTAACCGAACAATTCTGGTTGGATACACGTATTCCTTTGTCAAACGACTTGGACGACTGGAGAAAGTTATCTCTCAAAGAAAAAGACTTGGTAGGTAAAGTCTTTGGTGGATTGACACTCTTGGATACTATGCAGTCCGAAACTGGTGTGCAAGCTCTTCGTGCAGATATTCGCACTCCCCACGAAGAAGCTGTCTTTAACAACATCCAATTCATGGAATCTGTCCATGCTAAGTCTTACTCTTCTATCTTCTCTACCTTGAATACCAAGTCAGAAATCGAAGAGATTTTCGAATGGACCAATACCAATCCTTTCCTTCAGAAGAAGGCAGAAATCATCAATGAAATCTACCTCAATGGAACTCCTCTAGAAAAGAAAGTAGCCAGCGTCTTCCTTGAAACCTTCCTCTTCTACTCTGGTTTCTTCACACCGCTCTACTATCTTGGAAACAACAAGTTGGCCAACGTAGCTGAGATCATCAAGTTGATCATTCGGGACGAATCTGTTCACGGAACCTACATCGGTTACAAGTTCCAACTTGGATTTAACGAATTACCAGAAGAAGAGCAAGAAAAACTCAAAGAGTGGATGTATGACCTACTCTACACCCTCTATGAAAACGAAGAAGGCTACACAGAGAGTCTCTATGACGGTGTGGGCTGGACAGAGGAAGTCAAGACCTTCCTTCGCTACAATGCTAACAAAGCCCTTATGAACTTGGGACAAGATCCGCTCTTCCCTGACTCAGCAGATGATGTCAACCCAATCGTTATGAACGGAATCTCAACCGGAACATCCAACCACGACTTCTTCTCTCAAGTCGGAAACGGTTACCTTCTCGGTGAAGTAGAAGCTATGCAGGATGACGATTATAACTACGGTTTATAAGTCAAAAACCTTTCCAGATGGAAAGGTTTTTTTATTGCAATCTTTTTCTAATTGGGTACGTTTCTTTTTTTGAAAAAAGAGAGGTTGGGACAAAAGTCCTAGCCTCTCCTATTCATTACAATTTACCTGCTACTGCATCCAACAATTCTTGGATTTTCGCTTGGTTGCTTCCTCCTGCCATGGCCATGTCTGGTTTCCCACCACCACGTCCATCGACGATTGGAGCCAATTCTTTAACCAAGTTTCCAGCGTGGATGTCTTTTGTCTTGCTGGCTACAAGAAGGTTGACCTTGTCACCGATGGCTGCGACAAGAACAAGGACATCAGAGTAGTCTTTTTGTTTCCAGTTATCCGCAAAGGTACGAAGGGCACCTGCATCTGAAACAGAAACTTGGCTAGCAATGTAACGGTGACCGTTTGCTTCTTGGACATTCTTGAAGACATCACCTGCCGCTGCTGCTGCAGCTTTTTCCTTCAATTCTGCATTTTCTTTTTGCAATTGACGGAGTTGTTCTTGAAGGCCTTCTACCTTGTGAGGGACTTCTTTGAGTTGAGGTGCTTTCAAGGTTGCTGCGACTGCTTTCAGTGCATCTTCTTGTTCACGGTAGGCTTCGAAGGCTTCTTTACCAGTTACTGCCAAGATACGACGAGTTCCTGATCCAATCCCTTCTTCTTTAACAATCTTGAAAAGACCGATCTCAGAAGTATTGCCAACGTGGGTACCACCACAAAGCTCGACTGAGTAGTCACCAATGGTGACAACACGGACTTCCTTACCGTATTTCTCACCAAAGAGGGCCATAGCTCCCATTTCTTTAGCTGTATCAATATCTGTCTCAACTGTTTCTACAGCGATCGCTTCCCAAATCTTTTCATTGACTTGTTGTTCAATGGCACGCAATTCTTCAGGAGTTACCGCTTGGAAATGAGTGAAGTCAAAACGAAGGAATTCTACTTCGTTAAGAGATCCTGCTTGAGTAGCATGGTGGCCAAGGATATTGTGAAGAGCTGCATGGAGTAAGTGAGTCGCTGTGTGGTTTTTCATGACACGATGACGACGGTTCGTATCGATTGCCAAGGTATATTCTTGGTTCAAAGCAAGTGGAGCATGAACTTCAACGGTATGAAGAGCTTGTCCGTTTGGTGCTTTTTGAACGTCTGTTACAGTCGCTACGACATTTCCTGTAGCATCCAAGATTTGACCATGGTCAGCAACCTGTCCACCCATTTCAGCGTAGAATGGAGTTTCTGCAAAGATCAGTGATGCAGTTCCTTCTGAAACAGCTTCTACTTCTGCGTTATCTGCTACGATAGCCACTAATTTTGAAGGCAATTGGCTAGCATTGTAGTTAAAGACGCTCTCAACAGTGATATTTTGAAGGGTTTCGTTTTGCATCCCCATGGATCCGCCTTTGACAGCTGACGCACGCGCACGTTCTTGTTGTTCCTTCATAGCTGCTTCAAAACCTTCACGGTCAACTGTCATACCAGCTTCTTCAGCGATTTCTTCTGTCAACTCCACTGGGAATCCATAAGTATCGTAGAGTTTGAAGACATCTTGACCAGCGATAACCGTTTGACCTTTTTCTTTCAAGTCTGCTACGATTGTTTCTGCAAAGTGTTGACCTGAGTGAAGGGTACGAGCAAATGACTCTTCCTCGCTCTTCACAATTTTCTCGATAAAGTCACGTTTTTCAAGCACTTCTGGATAGTAGCTTTCCATGATTTTACCAACGGTTGGAACCAGTTTGTAAAGGAAAGGCTCATTGATGCCCAATTTTTGACCATGCATAGATGCACGACGAAGAAGACGACGAAGGACATAACCACGGCCTTCATTTCCAGGGAGAGCCCCATCACCGATAGCAAATGAAAGAGAACGGATATGGTCTGCGATGACCTTGAAGCTCATGTTGTCACCATCTTGGTCGTAAACTTTACCAGACAATTTTTCCACTTCACGGATGATTGGCATGAAGAGGTCCGTTTCAAAGTTAGTTTTCGCCCCTTGGATCACGGCTACCAAACGCTCCAAACCAGCGCCCGTATCAATGTTTTTGTGTGGCAATTCCTTGTATTCACTACGAGGTACAGCTGGATCTGCGTTAAATTGTGACAAAACGATATTCCAGATTTCGATGTAACGGTCGTTTTCGATATCTTCTGCAAGGAGGCGAATACCGATGTTTTCTGGGTCAAAGGCTTCCCCACGGTCGAAGAAGATTTCTGTATCTGGTCCAGAAGGTCCAGCACCGATTTCCCAGAAGTTGTCTTCAATTGGGATCAAGTGACTTGGATCTACACCCACTTCAATCCAGCGATTGTAAGAATCCGTATCAGCTGGGTAGTAGGTCATGTAGAGTTTGTCTTTGGGGAAGTCAAACCATTCAGGACTTGTCAAAAGTTCATAAGCCCAAGTGATGGCTTCATCACGGAAGTAATCACCGATTGAGAAGTTACCCAACATTTCAAACATGGTATGGTGACGAGCTGTTTTTCCTACGTTTTCAATATCGTTGGTACGGATGGCCTTTTGCGCATTGGTAATCCGTGGGTTTTCAGGGATGATAGTCCCATCAAAGTATTTCTTAAGGGTTGCTACCCCTGAGTTGATCCATAAAAGGGTTGGATCGTTGACAGGAACCAAGCTAACAGATGGTTCTACTGAGTGACCTTTGGTAGCCCAGAAATCAAGCCACATTTGGCGGACTTGTGCACTAGATAATTGTTTCATGTTTTCTCCTCTATTTATTGTTTTCTATTGATTGGCTTAGGAGCCATTTTCCATCATTTCTACATAGTCAATGGCAAGACACAAGGAAATCACCAGATTGGCATATTCCTCTTCATAGACGGAAACCTGATAAGTCGACGTCAAGGTAAAGACTTGCTTGCTAATCTCTGCAACCAGCTGGTCGCGATCATCCAATAACTTGAAATCCAAATCCCAGATATTGCCTTCGATGCGTAGTCCTAAATTAGAAATTTCGTACTTATCACGGAGTAAGGTCAGTTTTTTACGGATAAAAAAACTGGAGCCATCCGCTAATTCTACAGTGAATTGAGGTAAGAGGCTAAAAGGCTTCTTCGTGATATGGCTGACCTTCTGGCCTTCCACATCAAATACCGTAAAGGTTTTAGGAATTTTCAAAAATGAACCTTCTACCTGGTATTCTACCATTCCCAGATCATTTTTGATATCAAAGCGTTCCCCTCCAAGTCGAAACTTTTGTTTGACCAGATACGTTTTCATCAGTTTCCTCCTGCAAATCCTTATTAAAACCTTTCTCTTATTAGAAAGGATCTCCGGTAGAAATGCTGAAAAAAAGACAAGCTCACTAACGAAGGGCGAAAAACCGCGGTACCACCTTCATTCAATGAACTTGTCATTCTTCATTCGATTATGTAATTGTTCTATTGAGTAGCAAAATCATTCCTCTTCCATGGCTCGCACCCCCGCCACTTCTCTGAATCTGATTCTAAATGATTTATTCTCAACTATCTCATTATACAGATAAATACAATGCTCGTCAACTAATATCCTTATTTAGAAGATGAGCTATCTTCTGTTGTTGCACCAATATTTTGCATGTATTGGTTGAAGGTTGCCTTGAAGGCATCATCTTTGACCTTGATATTGGCATTTGTCATTGCTTTGGCAATGATGCTACGGATAAAGTTGGCATCATTTTTACGTTCTGCCGTCAGAATTTCTTTCAAGCGTTTTTCGTATTTCTTCCAGTCAGATCCTTTTTCTTCCTTCTTAGTTACTTTAACGATATAGTAGGCACCAGCGCTTTTTTGACTAGCAGGATCAATAACGACATCTGAAATACCATTTACATCAAGCTTAGATGCTGCTTCCTTGACACGGGTTGGAACAGTTGTTGTTCCAGAGTCAAATTTGATTTCTCCACCCTTTTCTTTGGTGCTAGCATCTGTAGAATTTTCTTTGGCAATTTGTGCAAAGTCAGCGCCTTCAGCTTTTACACTTGCAAGAACTTCATTCGCTTTTTCTTCTGAATCCAATTTTATCACATTTGCAGTGATTTCTGGTGTATAGCTTTCAAAGGCTTTTTTATAAGCTTCGTCTGTCAACTCTTTTGAAATAGCTTGGTCAACCGCATACTCTAACAAAAGGTTACTACGGATTTGTTGTTTGTTGGTTTCTTCTGTCAACCCTTGTTGAGTGAGGTAGCTATTGAAGGCTTCACCCAATTGTTTTTTCTGCTCATCAACTTTTTTCTCAACATCTTTGTCTGAGACTTTTGAGCCGTATTCTTTTTCAAAGACTTTATTAATGGTCATTTGGAACAGGTATTGTTGTGCACCTTGGTTATGTTTGATTTCATCATAGAAATCACCAACAGTGATCGTGTCACCCTTCATTGTGACGATATCTTTGTCACTGCCACCTTTTGCACAAGCTGCTAGCGCTACAACGGATAAAAGGGTCACCGCTCCAGCTACAAATTTTTTCTTCATGTTTATTTCTCCATTCTAAAATTCACTGCTTCTATTTTACCACAAATTCAAAAGGATAACTTAAATAAGACTAAAAGCTACTCTTCTGTCGGCAAGGAAATCTCTTCCTCGTTTTTACGGATCATGAGAATGCCATCACCGAGCGGAATCAGACTGGCCGTCAAGCCAGGATGGTCCAAAGTGGCGTCAAAAAGACGTTGCAAACCTCGATAGATGGTGCGTTGTCCACGACGGACTTCCATAATATCACGTGCTACATCTCCCCCTTGGAAGATATCGTCTAAAATCACCACTCCCCCAACTTCCAACCGTTTGAGAACTTCTGGAAGAAAGACGATGTACTTGGACTTAGCCGAATCCATAAAAATCAAGTCAAAGCGTTGCTCGATATGCTCCAGCAGATCGACCGCATCCCCTTCTAAGAGGGTGATTTGGTTACGTTGATCAAAACGAGCAAAGTTTTCCTTGGCAAAACCAATCATTTCCTCGTTGCGATCAATGGTTGTAATCCTTGCATCAGGCACTTGCTCTGCCATCAAGAGGGCCGAAAAGCCGATTGCTGTCCCAATTTCTAAGATTGACTTGGGTTGCATGGTCTGCAAAAAGAGACGAAAGAAAGCAACCGTTTCATGAGGGATGATGGGAATATTTTCCCGTCGAGCAAATTCTTCTAGCTCCTTTAAAGCATCCGTTACCGGCGCTTGGCGCTCCCGCATGAAAGAGACAATTTCCTCCTTGACAACTGGGCGGCGCATATTGTGGTTGGCATTTTTACTGTAAGACTCTACCATCTTAGGCCAATCCTAATTTTTCAACCAGGGCCTCAAATTCATTGAGACGACGTTCAAAGACTTCAAAGGCGGCATTGAGGTAGTCTTCTTTTTCCATATCAACACCCGCCTTGCGGATGACGTTGAGTGGGTAATCTGAATTTCCGGCCTTCAAATACTCTAGATATTTGTCCTTATCTTCTTGTGTTCCATGAACGATTTTCTCAGCCAAGGCAGAAGCTGCTGCAAAACCGGTTGAATATTGGAAAACATAGTAGTTATAGTAGAAATGAGGAATACGAGCCCATTCGTATTGGATTTCTGGATTGTCTTCTTTAGAAAGACCATAGTATTTCTCGTTCAAGTCCGCATAGAGCTCATTCAAGAATTCGCTGGTCAAGACTTGTCCTTCTTGATCTGCTTTATGAATGGCATGCTCAAACTCAGCAAACTGGGTTTGACGGAAGACGGTACCACGGAAACCATCCAAGAAGTGGTTGAGAATGGCAAAACGGGTTTCATCATCTTCTACTTCTGCCAACAATTGCTCAGTCAAGATATTTTCATTGGTTGTGGAAGCAATCTCAGCAAGGAAGATAGAATAATCTCCATAGACATAAGGTTGGGTCTCACGTGTATAGCTAGAATGCATACTGTGACCAGTTTCATGCACCAAGGTGAAGAGGTTGTCCAATGTATCTTGCCAGTTTAACAACATAAAGGCATTGGTATCGTATGAACCACCTGAATAGGCCCCTGAGCGTTTCCCTTGGTTGACATGGACGTCGATCCAACGTTCGGTGAAGGCGCGCTTCACGCGGGATAGGTAATCATCACCAAGCACCGCCAAAGCCTGCTCAGATTTAGCAAGGGCTTCTTCGTAGGTGAACTTGTAATCAGTAGAAGACAATGGTGTGTAGACATCATACATCTTCAAATCTTCAATTCCCAAGATTTTTGAGCGAAGTTTCACGTAGCGTTGTAACAAAGGCAAATGCTTGTTAACCGCTTCTACCAAGCTATCATAGACGCTCTCTGGGATAAAGTTAGCAGAAAGAGCTGCTTCACGCGCGCTAGAGAATTTGCGAACCTTAGCATTGTAATTGTGGACCTTGACGTTGGTCTGAAGGGTCTTGGCATAAGTATGTTGGTACTGTTCGTAGACACCATACAAGGCTTGGTAAGCTTCCTTACGGACTTGGCGATCCTTCGACTCTACCAAAGAAATATAGTTTCCATGAGTCAACTGCACTTTTTGCCCTTGGTCATCTTTCACCATTGGGAAGACGATATCGGCATTGTCCAGAATCTCAAAGGTTTCACCCGCAGCAGCAAAGATTTCACCCGCTCCTGCTAGCAATTCTTCTTCTTTTTGAGAAAGAACGTGCTCTTTGGTTTTGAGCAATTTGTCAAAGTAATGAGCATAAGCTTCTAAGGCAGGGACTTCTTTCAAGAAGTTGGCATATTGCTCTTCGGTGATCTCCATAAATTCTGGTTCGTAGAAGGCAAAAGTCTCCCCTAAAAGGCTGTAAAGGGACATGGCTTTTGATTGGAATTCTTGGTATTTGGCTACGCGCGTATCCTGATCATTCTTCATATGGGCGTAGACATAGACCTTCTCCAAACGACGGCTCAAGTCCAAATAAACTTCTGTTGTTTCTAATAGGTTGGCTGGAGAAGACAATAAAGAGCCTGCAAAATGGGCAGCATCTTTAATCGCTGCAGCTAAAGCAGTTGCTTCTTCTTCCCAAGCTTGGTCTGTCGCAAAAATGGTTGACAAATCCCATTGGTATTTTTCATCAATTTCATTTCGTTGTTTTACCATTACAAAAATCCTCCAATGTTTCTATTTTATCACATATATTACCATTTGGGGGTATTTAATTCACGGAAATTTAAGCTTTCCCATTCTGATAAAAACGAGGTGAATAAAGAGTCTGCGTCGCTTTCATTCCAGTTGAACGATAGTAGGTCATAAAGTCCTGGTAATAGCTTCGCCAATCTCCCCTAATCTGGATAAAATGGGAAGACTTCAGCGGCCGACAAAGGGGATAAAAAGCTTCCAAGTCCAATTCCAGGAGATGCTTTCCTTTCAGATAGAGTTGTTCCTGAAGAGCCATCCATTTAGAATGCCGGTAGTACAGCTGTTGACGAAGATAGTCCTTAAACTGTCTGTCTAGAGGGACTGTCATTTGTTGCAAGTTTTGTTGGGCATAAGGCGTCCGCAAAACTTCTAACAGATTCCCTCCATAAAAAGGAAAATGTTGAGTCCGATAATAAAGACGCCCTCGCAAGTCTTGATGAATGAGATAGTGGAGACGAACTTCCTGCTTCTCTAGGTCCAACTCCCAGAGATGAAAGCCCCTATTTTGACTAAAATAGACAAAACCTTCTTGCAGAGCAGACAAGCTTTTCTTAAGCCACAAGTTTTTCCCTAACAACCAATAGACCTGATAACCATGCTTGCGATAGGCATCGCTCCGTTCTTTCAAACGCTCCATAGACAAGGAACTACATTGCACTTCTAAGGCAATCTTTTGATCCGGAAGGAGAACATCCGCAATCTGTTGGAAAGCCTGCAGAGGACTTTCTACTTCAGCATCTGAGTTTTGCTTGGCCCATTGATAAAGCCCCAGCTTTAACTCTAGATGTTCGGGACTTTCCGTCTCATGATGAAAGGGGCAAGCCTCTAGGCTAACGTGAGCAAAATGAGGACGCATCACGACCCCTTTCTTTAAGCGGACTTCCTTTCCACACAAGAGACAGAAAAAAGGACCTTCCTTTTTCATCGGGATCTTCTCCAAACAATTCCAACGCTGTTGCTTTGCATCTGTCGCAATAAACATGTCATCACCTCCACTTATATAATTCGTAACCGAAGAGGCTTCTATAGAAGAGAAAGAAAAAAAGGAGCCCAGCTCCTTGTTGAATCCAGACAAACTATTATTTTTTTATAAAACAGCTGGATGATTTTCAAAAAATGACTTTCATTTTTTAGTCGTTTAAGAAGATGAAAAACTTTCCGCCGTGAGAAAAGTGCCTGAAACACAGTTGTTTCAGGCACTCGGGAGTTTTGAGACCTTAGGCTCAAAACTAAGTCATGGAACTTCGTAGAAGTTCGCTGACGTCCGTACTCACCTAAGGAAAGTTTCTAAAATTACTTTATCTTCAATCTGAAAGGAGCCAAGCTCCTTGTTTAGATATAATCGTCCTTACATGTAAAGCAACTGCTCATCCATCCTAGACGAGACGTTTAAAAACATCCCTCGCTTATTGATCTGACTCGCTCGAATTCTCGTCTGATGCCGGATCTGGAGTTTCCGATGATGGAGCGGTCCCATTTTCAGATGCTTCAGCTTGTTTTCGAGCCGTTTCAAATTTTTCAACAATGGTTGCACGAGTAGCTTCCGGAACTTCGGTATCTTCGGACCCTATCGTATCCATGGATTCATTAAAGCGGGCCTTGCTCGTTTCCATTTTCTCTTTCAAATCTTTCAGATAGGTCTCATAGGTCTCTTTAGCTGAGCCCGTCAGTGATGCTCCTGCTTCCTCTGAATGAGCAACGGTTCGGTCCATCATCAAAGCATAGAGCGCTTTAAAGTCTCCAACAGTTCTAGCATTTTCAAGTTCCTCATCTGTATACAAGACAAAAGGAGACTCTGAGGATCCTTTCAAGCTGGTCACTTTCTTGCCCTGAGAAGAGGTTGATGACTGGCGTGTTTCCTTTACAGACTTTTCACTGGACGAGGTCCCTTCTTGATTCGAGCAGGCTACTAGCCCCATCACTCCCAGTAAAGCAAGCGTCGATAATAGTATTTTTTTCATTCACTCTCTCCTTTTTAAGCTTCCACTACCATTTTAGCATCAAGCTAGGTTGCCGTCAATTCATGCATCCTCCCTGAGACTTTCTAAAAAAGACCAGAGATCAGTTGATCTCCGGTCTATCGATTTATTTGGATGAGGCGCACCTCTCCCTTATCTCCAGATACTTAAAGGTTGATTCACTGTCGAAATCCTAGAAAATATCGGCATCACGTGGACAAGTTCTTCTATCTCTACAACTTCTCCAACATGAGGTATAAGAGAGGATACCCTAAGGGAAGAGGGAGATTCTTGCAAGTAGAAAATCCCTCCACTCGTCTCCTCCTTTTGGCTTTTAACCAAAAAGTCCAATGCTAGCCATCTATTTATTCATCTGAATCGCTGTCTTCATCGTCTGAATCATGGTCCACTGGTGACTCTGATGAATCTTTGGCAGAGTCGCGAGCATCCTTCAACTGTTCAATAAAGGTTTCACGAAACTCTTTTGGAACTTCCGCATTATCATCCCCATAACGCTCAACCGCTTTGTTAAATGCTTCCTTAGATTTTGCAAGAGTCTCCTTAAGAGAATCTGCCGTTTGAGCAAATGTCTCTTTGGCACTTTCAGGAAGAGATTCCATTGATTCAGTCATCAGGCGATTGGATTCATCCAAGATTTTTGCGAAACACTTTTTAAAATCACCAACTGTTTTTAACTTCTCAAGCTCTTCATCTGATGGGAATATATCACTAGTTGTTTGAGAGCTAGTATTAGAAGAAGTCTTTTCTGTCTTAGATGAGCTAGAAGACTTGCTTGTTACCTTTTCTGTCTTCTCAGTAGATGAAGAAGCTTCGGTTTTTACTTCTTGCTTACCTGAACAAGCTGCAAGCGAAGCAGCTGCCAACAAGGCTGTAGTAGATAAAATCAATTTTTTCATTCGATTACTCCTTTAATATTGATTCGAGACCATTGTATCATCGAATAATTTGACAGTCAAATCAATCACTAACTGATGATAGATTGTGAAATCAAATCCGAAAATGTAGGAGAACAACTGCTCTAGCACTGCTTCTCTCCTCCCAGGAAGCAGCGGTTCCTTTTGTTCACTACAAAAAAAGATTTCCGTATTTGGAAATCTTCGAATGTAGAGAAACTATTTTTTACTTAAGATAGTCGGATGATTATCAAAGAATGACTTATATTTTTTAGGCATTTAAGAAGGACAAAAACTTTCCGCTGTGAGAAAAGTGCTAGAAACACTCTTGTTTCTAGCACTCGGGAGTTTTGGAGCCTTAGATCCAAAACTAAGTCATGGAACTTCTTCGAAGTTCGCTGACGTCCGTACTCACCTAAGGAAAGTTTCTAGGAATACTATTTCTTTAATTTAAGATTTCCAAATCTGGAAATCTTTTTATTTTCTCTTATATCTGATGTTAAAGAAAACTCTTAAGAAAATGAAGGGAAGGAAGCAAAAAAGCCACATTGGATCCCAGCCTTTTTGACGCGTGCTAGTGGACTTCTGATGGGACGCCTGTACTGCGCTTACAGCCTGTGTTTGCTGAATAGACGGAGAAACAGTTTGCAAGCCATTTGCAATTTGTAGCTGGCCATTTTGAACACTGACCTCTGGATTGGTCCCTCTTTTCACCGTAGCATAGAAAGGTTTTTCTAAGTGATAGGTTTGCCCCTGAATGGTGTGATCCCCCGCCGGCAGCACCTCTTTGTATTCATAATCCTGATAGAGTCTTTCAATCAGGGCATTTCCAATGACGTGGCGCAGGCTCTCTGCAATCTCCACATCGTAATGGCCAACTCCCATAATGACTTGAACAAATCGCTGGTTCCCACGGTTAACCGTCAAGGTGTAATTATAATCTGCGGTCGGACTAGAGCCTGTTTTCAGACCATCCGCTCCCTTAAGAGAATACCTTCCACCTTCTAAGGAATAATTATAATTCTCATGCGTTTCTTCATAATCTGTACCTTTGAAGAGGGTAATCTTGGCATTTTTGGTGTAGTTGAGGATTTCAGGGAACTCATTGACCATGTGATAGGCCAAAATAGCCATATCTCTCGCTGTTGTTTGGTTAATGGCATTTTGATCATAGCGTGTCGGATTATAGTAGCCATCCAAGACTGCAGTTGGGGCACCATTAGGATTGTTCCACTTGGTATTGGTCATTCCAATTTCCTGAGCCCGCTGGTTCATCAAATCCAAGAATTTATCCGGATCTCCTCCAGACACCTTATTGGCAATCATGATGGTAGCAGCACTTGAAGAAGGAACAAAAATCATATTTAGGAGGGTTGATACCTTGTATTTAGCACCCGCCACAATCGGACTATTGCTCAACTTCTGATTTTGAGAAATGATCACATCTGTATCTGTCGCGGTAATTAGGGTGTCATAATCCAGTTGCCCTTCTTGAATGGCTTTCAGAAGAACATAGACAGACATCAATTTAGCCATGCTACCGGAGTCACGAGGTGCATCAATATTATCTCCATAAACAATCGCTCCTGTGTGAGCATCAACGACAATATCTGCCTTGGGACGGAAAAATTCATCCACCGATGTCCCTGATTTTTCTGTGATCGACATGATGTCTTCTTGTTGGTAAATATCATCCGCCTTTGCTAGCAGTGGGGAACATAGGCAAGCAAGGGAAAGTGTCGCAAATAAGGCACGTTTAAACTTCATTCTCTCTCATTTCTTTCATCATCATCGTTCTCCATTATAGCATAAGTCCCTCTATTCAGAAACACTATTTCCTAATCTTTTTACTCCTTCATACTCCCAAAGAGACCCGGAGATTTTCCTTTTGGCATCTTTAAAAAGATACTGAGAAGAAGGACGAGGATCAGGACAAGCACCAAGAAGTAACTCATCATTGAAAATCCTCCGTGATCCACAAAGAAAGCCGCTATCGGTTGCAATAAAATGGTACCAAGGTAGCGAACTCCCTGCATGAGAGCCATGGCTAAGACTAGATCTTTCTTATCCACCTGTTGAGAGATAAAACGTAAAGAGACCATGATCAACACCATCCCCGTCGTATGCTTGGCCAAAAGAGTGACCAGCACTTTTAAGAAGACAGGACTCGGAAGAGCATAGATGAAATACTGGAGCAGGAGAATCCCCACAGGAAGCAAAACCAGCAGACGCAAGGGCCAATGGTCCATAAAACGGTCCGAGAAAAAGATAAGAGGCGCTTCAACAACGACAGATATCGCCACAACCGTAGATGCGATTTGGACAGGGAGCCCACTATCCATCAAGAGAGCTGGAATATAGGTATGGCCAATATTGCCCACGCCCGACACAAGCCCCATCAAAAGTAAGAAAAAGAGATAGGGACCATTGTGGAGCAAAGGACGGATCGATACAGCTTCTTTCTGTACCCGACTGGTCTTGTCGATACGAATAGCTCCTAAAGTGAGGAAACTAAGAAGGATAGTTACCAAAACACAATAGTATACAGACTGGGGGCTAAGATGAGCATAAAGCCAACCAGCTAGTTGCGCTCCAGCCGCATACCCTAGTGTCCCCCAAACGCGGATTTTTCCAAAAGCATAGGAACTCTGGGTAGCGAAAACCTCCATCATGGGAGCCGTCCCATTTAGACACAGCAAAACCAAGCCATAAAAAATCGTCAACCAAAAGTAGTTAGGGGCCCAGATGAAGCCAGCCACTCCTGCCATGAGGACTCCCAAGCTCAAAGTGGTGATTTTAACAATGCCAAATCGTTCATTGATATAACCAAATAAGGGCTGGGTAAGCATGGATAGGAAAAAGGCCATTGATACCAAATGAGAGACTTGACTGGCTGAATACTGCTGGCCGATAAGATAGACAGAGATTAGAGTCGTAAAGAGAGCAGTCGACATGAAGTAAAAACTATATAAAAATAAATAAGCAGGATAGGAATTTCGAAATGCTTTCATTAGTTTCCTTTCAAATTTAAATATAAGAGGCAATGACAAAACCCAACTGGATTTCAGTTGAGTTTTGATTATTTATTTTTTGTATCGATCCTGAGCCTTGAGCGCACGTTCTTTACGATGGGCTCTTTCTAAATACAGAATCATAGCGAGAATGAAAATTGGAATCAGAATGACCAGGCTTTCAAGAGGAAAATGGAAGGATTTCCCTGTAGTTGAAGCCGTAGTACTTTGAGTATCCGATTGATTCACGGCTCCTTCTTTGACTGGAAGTCCATCAGAAATCTTTTCTGATAGGGTCATCAAGCCTGAATCCGCCTCTACTTGTCCATCTTTAACAACTAGCTTTGGATCCTCTTCGCCTTTTTTGACCGTGGCATAGAAAGGTTGATCTAGGGTGTAGGTCTTTCCATCAATCGTCTGAACACCCTTGTCCAATAATTTCTTATAACGATAATCTGCAAAAGCTTTTTCGATCAAGGCATTGCCAAATGGATGTCGATAGTATTCGCCATCCTGGTCAGACCAATCACCAACTCCCATGACTACGGAGATAATTCGTTGTTCTCCTCGTTTAGCAGTTGCGATATAGTTGAAGGCACCGCGAGGACTCGAGCCTGTCTTCAGACCATCTACTCCTTCAAGAGCATATCTAGCTCCTGGCAAGGAATAGTTATAGGTATCAAAGGTCTCCTCATAAGGAGTTCCTTGTTTGACGGTCACCTTAGCCTGATTGGTATAGCTAAGGATATCAGGATATTCTTTCACGAAATGATAGACGAGAATCGCCAAGTCTCTTGCAGTCGTCTGGTTAGCAACATCATTTGGATAGTTATAACTGGTATATAAACCTCGGAAGGTTGAAATGGCCGCACCACTAGGATTGTTCCAAATGGTATTGGTCATCCCCAACTCCTTGGACTTTTCATTCATCCGCTGAATAAAGGCATCCGCATCGTGGTTAGAAAGGAGATTGGCCAACATAATCGTGGCCACATTGGAGGATGGAACCGCGGTCATGGTAATCAATTCAGAGACCGTATAGTCTACGCCTGCAACGATGTTATTGTTGGAAATCTCATAGATTTTTGACATGGATTGATCCGCAGCTGTTGCAGTGACAACCGTATCTTTGGTAATCTTCCCCTCTTTCATGGATTCGAAAAGCAGATACAACGTCATGAGCTTACTCATACTTGCAGGATCCCGCACTTCATCAATATTGTCTTTCCATAAAACATCCCCGGTATTCGCGTCGATAACGAGGGAAGACCTTGGTCGGTTATAGGCCTGCACATGATCATTGGGATACATTTTTTGCGCCATATCCACTAACTCATCAGCCACGATCGACAAAGGTCGGAACAGAGATAAGACGATGATTCCTAAAACGAGCAACTTCTTTTTCAAAATATATTTTCCTCAAATATAGAATTTTATCTTATTGTACCATACTTCAATCTATAAAAAAACCTATCTTTCAGGATATTTTAGATAGGTCTCTCTGTTTCAACTGGTTACAGTAGGCTCAAGGCTGCTTGGTCTGCAATAATCACGACATCTGGATGACCTTGAAGGGCACTCGCAGGTAAACTCTCTGTTTTTGGACCATTGACCATTCCAGCAATCGCTTCTGCTTTCGATTCACCATATGCAAAGAGAATGATGGACTTGGCAGCGAGAATATTTGCAATTCCCATTGAAATGGCTTGAGTTGGCACATCTTCAATTTTTTCAAAGAAGCGAGAGTTGGCTTCAATCGTTGATTGATCCAAATGGACCAAATGCGTTTGGCTGTCAAACGGGGTTCCAGGTTCGTTAAATCCAATATGCCCGTTGCGACCAATCCCTAGAATTTGCAGATCTACTGGGTTTTGGGCCAAGATTTCATTGTAATGAGCTGTTTCTTCTTCTGCAGTATCTTCATTTCCTTTCGGAAGATAGCTGACTTTAAAAGGTTTCTCATTGAATAAATTTTCCTGCATAAAATAACGATAAGATTGAGGATCTTCTCCCGTCAAACCGACATACTCATCCAAGTTGACACTGACCATGTCTGAGAAATCCAAGTCACTTTCTCGAATCAATTTATAAAATTCAAGTGGACTACTTCCAGTCGCAAGCCCCAGCGTTTTCGCACCTTGTTCTAACTTTTCTTTTAACAGGTCAAAAGCAACCTGCCCTCCTTCAATTTGATTGGCTACTTCAATAACTTTCATGATTAAACCTCCACTTATTTCTTATATTCATTATATGGTATAGACCAATTTTTGTCAAGCGCTTTCTTCATACGAAAGAAGGATTTTTTACCTTCATCCCTTTAAAATTCGCCTAGTGATTTCCTTTGTTTCACTCTTATTTCATGATATAATGGGGAAGGTTAAATGTAAGAAATAGAAGAATTTAGAAACAAGGAGAGACCATGAATACAAACGACTTTGATTTCCACCTCCCCGAGGAGTTAATTGCGCAAACTCCTCTAGAAAAGCGCGATGCCTCAAAACTACTGATCCTCAATCGTCAAACAGGTCAGATGGAAGATCAGCATTTTGATGCCATTATCAATGAATTAGAACCAGGGGATGCTTTGGTGATGAACAATACCCGTGTCCTTCCTGCCCGTCTCCATGGGGTCAAACCGGATACAGGGGGACATGTGGAGCTTCTCCTCTTAAAAAATATCGAGGGCGATCAATGGGAGGTTCTTGCCAAACCTGCCAAACGTCTCAAAGAGGGTGGGGTCGTTAGCTTTGGTGATGGACGTCTCCAAGCAACTCTGATCAAGAAGTTAGAACACGGAGGATGTATCGTAGAGTTTTCTTACCAAGGGATTTTCCTTGAAGTCTTGGAAAGTCTAGGGGAAATGCCCCTACCACCTTACATCCATGAAAAATTAGAAGATCAGGAACGTTACCAGACAGTCTATGCCAAAGAAAATGGATCCGCCGCTGCTCCTACTGCTGGCCTCCATTTCACACCCGAGCTCTTACAAAAAATTGAAGACAAAGGCGTTCACTTGGTTTATCTAACCCTCCATGTCGGACTTGGGACCTTCCGTCCTGTATCTGTCGACGATCTCGACCAACATGAGATGCATTCCGAGTTTTATCAACTCTCTGAAGAGGCTGCCCAAACCCTTCGGCAAGTTAAAGCGAGCGGTCACCGCATCGTAGCTGTTGGAACCACTTCTATCCGAACCTTAGAAACAATTGGGAACAAGTTTAATGGGGAGTTACAAGCCGACTCTGGTTGGACCAATATCTTTATCAAACCAGGCTATCAGTGGCAGGTTGTCGATGCCTTTTCAACCAACTTCCACTTACCAAAATCAACCTTAGTCATGCTCGTTTCTGCCTTCGCAGGTCGAGAACTCACTCTGGATGCTTATCAGCACGCTATCGACCAAGGCTACCGTTTCTTCAGCTTTGGAGATGCTATGTTTATCAAATAAGGAGAGCCCCTTATGAATAAGATTGAAAGTCGCCACCGTCTGATCCGGTCCATTATTTCAGAAAAGAAAATTCGAACCCAACAGGAATTACAGGACAGCCTGGAAGCTAACGGCATCATCGTGACCCAGTCAACTCTATCAAGAGATGTCAAATCCTTGAATCTAGTAAAAATTAACGAAGGGGATACCTCTTACTATGCTATCAATAGCATTGCCCCATCTCGCTGGGAAAATCGACTGCGTTTTTATATGGAGGATGCCCTCGTCATGCTTCGTCCCGTCCAAAACCAAGTGGTGGTGAAAACTCTCCCTGGACTGGCTCAGTCTTTCGGTGCTATCCTAGACGCCCTGGAATTACCACAAATTGTCGCAACCGTCTGCGGAGATGACGTCTGTCTCATCATCTGTGAAGACAATCAAGGTGCCTTGGACTGCTTTGAAAAATTGAAAGAATTTACTCCTCCCTTCTTCTTTAGCAAATAAAAGAAAGCTTAGATGGTCAGACCATCTAAGCTTTCTTTTTCAAATCTATATTAGACTTCCTTGCCTGCTAACCGTCGAATGGTCTCGGCATAAATTTCCATTGCACGATACAAATCGTCCAGTTTAGCACGTTCATTCGCTTGGTGCTCTGTTTGGAGAGCATCAGGGAAGAGTGCCCCATAAGCCACACAATTTTCCATGGTTCGAGCAAAAGTCGCTCCCCCTGAGGACATAGCTGGGGTTTGATCACGCGTTTCTTCTTGGTAGACCTTCATCAAAGTACTTACCAATGGACTATCTAACGGCACGTACAGTGGAGCTAAATAATCAAATTCTTCATACTGAAGTTGGTAACTAGCCGCCACCTCAGTTAATCGCTCTACTAAAGCATCCTTATCTGCTAGGACAGGGATCCGAATATCAATCCCGATCTCAGATCGCTCTTCATCAATAGAGAGGGTCGCAATATTGAAGGAAAGAGCACCACTTGGTTCATCTTTGATTTCACCAAAGAGAGCTACTCCTGTCGCATCTTCCCCAACAGCATCTGCGATAAAGAGAAGAGCTGGATGAGGCTGAATCAAGGAAAGACTTTCCGCTAAGCCGACAATAGCATTGACACCCTCAGCCGCATCTTTAGAGTGTTTAGACAGTCCAAGAACGGTTACTGCTCCTGCTTCTTCTGTATAGTTCACACCACTTTGCTCGATCACTGGTAAAAGTTCCTCTAAACGTTCCCCCTTATAAGTCGCCTTATCTGGAACCACATTGAGGGCACGACCAGCCTGCAAAGGACGATCCTCCCAGCCTGGTCCATGGAGCTTCACTTGAAGCAAGCCTTTTTCAGCATAGGTTAATGGGAAAGAAGAATCCGGAGCAAAGCCAAGATCTGCTTTTTCTTCTATCTGATTGTAGCGATTCATACAGCGCCAGAGAGTTTCCTCGTCTGTACCAAATATAAAGCGAATCCGTTTGGTAAATACAACTCCTTGGTCGAGCAGGCTCTTAACTGCGTAAAGGGCCGCAAGGGATGGCCCCTTGTCATCTTGTACCCCACGTCCAATCAACCATCCATCTTTCAGAGTTGCCTCAAAAGGTGGCGTTTGCCAATCTTCTAAATCACCGGCTGGAACAACATCCAAGTGACAAAGAACGGCCAGGAGTTCTTCCCCCTGACCGATCTCTGCATATCCATAGTATCCTTCAGGATCTAGATAAGTTTGAAAGCCCATTTCTTGAGCAATTTCTAACGTTTTCTCAAGGACATCTTGGATAGCTTGTCCAAACGGTGTTCCATTTTCGCCTTCGTTTAAAACCGAAGGATAAGAAATGATGGTTTGAAGAGAGGTTAAAAACTGCTCTTTTACATCGTCCTTTATTCTATTTTTCATGAAACACCTACTTTATTCTATTGTAAGAATGGAACCACAGTTCCTAGTAGAAGAAGGGCAATGGTAATCACTACAATCG
>NZ_JAPJPF010000006.1 GCF_030825805.1 Streptococcus sp. | reverse complement strand
TAACCAACATTCTATGATACGATTATCATATCTATATGATTTCGTAAATAATAATGAATTAATTTTTATTATAAATTGTAGTGATAAAGTAATTGAAACAATTGATATTATGTATTACGAAACAGATTATGAACAGCTTGATATGTATTATGAAGAAGATTATAAAATACAATTTAATTGTATTGAAATGATAAAAACAGGGAAAGATATAGCCAAATTACGTAAATATAATCAATTAACTAAAGTAAATAACAAGCTGTAACCTGCGTACTGGGTGCGAAAGGTATGCATGCGTTTTTTTGTTCCAATAACCTCTCAGGCCGTCTGATTCCCAACCAATTGCAGCCAACTTTCAGACGGCCTTTGTTGTATTGCATTCAACCGCCGCTACACCTACGACAAAGCCATCAACCAGATATTGCCTATCGTAAAGATGGTCGTCTAGAATAAAAAAATTCCTGCAAGTATTCTTGCAGGATTTTCTTTTATAGCAGACCTTCTAACAAGCCACGCATAAAGTTTTCAGAATTGAATTCACCGATGTCATCGATTTTTTCACCAAAACCAATTAATTTTACAGGGATATCCAACTCTTCTCGGATTGCAAGGACCACTCCTCCTCGAGCTGTTCCATCAATTTTAGTGAGGACTATTCCAGTAATAGGCGTGATCTTAGAGAATTCCTTGGCTTGGACCAGGGCATTCTGTCCTGTGGAAGCATCTAAGGCCAAGAAGGTTTCGTGAGGGGCCGTAGGGTCTACTCGCTTGATAATGCGACCAATTTTTTCTAATTCAGCCATCAGATTGTCTTTGTTCTGAAGGCGACCAGCCGTATCAATCATCAAAACATCGACATGCTCTGCCACGGCCCGTTCCATCCCATCAAAGACGACACTTGCAGGATCTGACTTTTCAGGTCCAGTGACAACAGGCACATCTACACGGCGTCCCCATTCAGCCAACTGCGCAACAGCACCTGCTCGGAAGGTATCTGCTGCGACCAACATCACCTTTTTCCCTTCCTTCTTGTACTTATGAGCCAGTTTTCCGATGGAGGTTGTTTTCCCAACGCCATTCACTCCCACAAAGAGCATGACCGTCAAGCCGTCTTTAAAGTTGATTTGCTCATTGTATTGGCCATCTTTTTCGTAGAGATCCACCAATTTTTCAATGATCACGCGACGCAAGACATCCGGTTTCTTGGCATTTTCCAAGCGAGCTTCGTAACGGAGCTCTTCTGTCAGATTCGATGCTACTTGGACCCCGACGTCACTCATAATCAAGAGTTCTTCTAATTCTTCAAAGAAATCTTCATCGACGGAACGGAAGTTGGCAAAGAAGGCATTAAGAGCTGCTCCAAAGCCAGTCCGAGTTTTCTTTAAGCTCCGATTGTATTTTTCTTGAACCGTTTCTGTAGGTTCAGCAATCACTGGCTCACTTGTAGGTTCTTCTACTAAAAATTCTTCCTCAACCTCTTCTGAAATCTCGGCTTCGTTAGTATCTTCCTCTACTGGCGATACTGCTTCGAGCTCTTCGGTTCCTTCCTCTGAACTTTCAGAGCTTGCTTCTTCAACGATAGGTACTTCCCTTACCGCTGCCCATTCTGGCACATCTTCAGGCTCTTCATCCACTACTTTGTCAGACTCTTGGGAAGGGCTTGAAGTCTCAGCTTTTGTTTCAGTCCCTACAAGAACTTCCTCTTCAAGGGCTTCTTGGACAAGATCTGATGAAGAATCTAGGTGCTCCTCATCAAGACTCACTTCTTGTAAAGTTTCTGCTTCTAAGGTCTGATCTTCAGTCACAGGAGCAGGCTCAGTTCCTTCCTCAGGAGAGGTCTCCTGCTCTGCTTGAGAAACTAACTCTTCCTCAATAGCTGTTTCCTGATTTACCGGCTCTTCTGAAGTCACTTCTTCACTAGAGGCTCTCAACTCTTGAGATGGTCTCGCTGATTCGGCAGCCATTCGCTCTTTCAATTCCGCATAATAGGCTTCCATTGCCGAAATTTTAGCCTCATCACTTTGTGAAGGCTTATTTGATACCGGCTCAGCTGGCGAGCTTGCTTTTTCCTCGCTTCCCCCAATCTCTTCTGTAAGATCTTGGGCTTGTGGTTTTGTTTCTTCTTTTCTTCCAAATAGTCGGTCAAATAATCCCATTATTGACCCTCCTTCAATACATATTCTTCAATCGCTCTTCCGACAGCATCTTGATCATTGGTGTAGTCTGAGACTAGGGTTGCAATCTCCTTCACCTCATCCACCGCATTGGCCATAGCGATTCCGAGTCCTGCCCATTTTAACATGCTGGCATCATTGGCTTCATCACCGCAAGCCATGACTTGACTAGCATCGATCCCTAAATACTCCACCAAGGCCTCCAAGCCTCGATCCTTTTGAACTCCATTGGGGCACCATTCCAAGAGCATGTCCCTCGATTTAAAAATCTCAAAACGCTCCCCTAATTCAGGAGAAATCTTTGGAATAGCGCTATCCAAATAGTCCTGATGAAAGGCTGTCACACACTTGTTATAGGAAATCTGGCTGGACAAATCTTCAATAGAAACAGGAATAAAGTTCAAATAAGGATTATAGAGGGGATAAAGAGACTCTTGATCAGATGCAAGTGTATAAACATCCCCTTCGCTAATAGCGTCCAAGGGCAAGCCAAGGGCCTCTGTCTCTTCATAAATCCGAAGGACATCGTCGCGAGAGAAAACTGTTTTGGCAATGATCTCTCCTGTATTCTTTTGTACCAAGCCTCCATTAAAGGTAATGGTGAATTCATCTGACAAGCCGGCAGTCCCAATTTCTTGGAGCAGAAAATCCATGGCCTTGAGGGGACGCCCCGTGGTCAAAACCACTTTAACCCCTTTTTCTTGTGCTGCACGAATCGCAGCCAGATTCCGAGGGGAGATTTTCTTTTCTGAGTTTAAGAGAGTGCCGTCCAAGTCTAGTGCGATAACTTTAATGTGACTCATAGTTCTTCCTCCATATAGCGAAGGACAGATCCTGTCGAATGGTGACCTACTACTGTTTCAGCCAACTCCAAAATCTCTGGACGGGCATTTTCTGGCGCAATCGCATGACCAACTACCTGCATCATATGAAGATCATTGAGGTTATCTCCAAAAGCTAGGACTTGGTCCCGACTAATGCCCAACTGATCCATGAGGGCTTGGATGGCTACTCCCTTGTCCACATAATCCAAGACAATATCAATGCTCTCATAACCAGTGGTCATGGCCTTAACCCCTTCAACGTTTTGGGTAACCCAGGCCTCACCTTCCGCCAATACTTCTTGATCAAAATTAGTGGTCATCTTGAAGACAATATCATCAATTTCTGAAAGATCTGACACCTTTTGAATGTTTTCGTTGTAGTTTTGTGAAGCAGCTAGATAGTCTGGATCAACCGTCTTTAGAACATAGCTCCCGCGTTTTCCCGTTAACAAGCACTTATTTTTATCGAAATAAGGACATTCTTGCAACTTGGCAAACATGGCTTGGTAAAAATCAGGACTCATGGTTGCCTCATAGACATCTTCACCATGAAACTCAACAACACTACCGTTTTCAGCTATAAAAATAATCTGATCCTGAACCTCTTTAAAGATTGTCTTCAAAGAGAGGAGAGCCCGACCACTTGCTGCCGCAAAGTAGATCCCTTTTTCTTGAAATTTCTTTAGCACCTTTAGGAATAATGCTTGATCAAATTCATGATTTTCATCCAGAAAGGTTCCATCCATGTCTGTTGCGACTAATTTAATTTCCATTATCCATTCCTTCTATATCTTTCAGTTTTACAGATACAATCTTAGAGACTCCTGATTCTTGCATGGTCACTCCGTAGATGGAATCTGCTGCAGCCATGGTTCCCTTACGGTGGGTAACCACAATAAACTGACTTTCCTTATCAAAACGGTTGAGGTAATCTCCAAACCGTTTAACATTGGCCTCGTCTAGAGCCGCTTCTACCTCATCTAAGATGACAAATGGAATGGTCTTGACACGAATGATCGAGAAGAGGAGGGCTAATGCTGACAAAGCTTTCTCCCCACCACTCATCAAATTCAAGGATTGAATTTTCTTGCCAGGTGGTTGGACAGAAATCTCGACCCCAGCTGACAAGAGGTCACCATCTGTGAGTACGAGGTCAGCAGAACCTCCCCCAAACATCTGTTTAAAGGTTACTCGGAAAGATTCACGAATTGCTTCAAATGTAGATTTAAAGCGCTCCTTCACCTCATCATTCATGTCATTAATGGTTTCAAGAAGAAGATTCTTCGCTGCCAAGACATCTTCTCGCTGACCGGAAAGGAAATCAAAGCGCGTCTTGACCTCATCGTATTGTTCGATGGCATCGATGTTAACCGGCCCTAAAGCCTTAATGGCTTTTTCTAAGTCTTTTAAGGCCTGCTCAGACTGGGCTAGATTTTCGAGTTCATTAGCCTGTTTAGAAGCCTCTTCAAAACTCATCTTGAATTCGTCTGTCAGAGCCAACATCAGTTTATTCAATTTGTCTGCCAAGCGATCACGATTGGATTCTGCTTTGGCCTGTTGGCGAATCCACTCCTCGTTTTGACGACGAGCTTGCTCCATATGGCCGGCCACATCTTCTGACTGGCCTTCCAAATCCTCCAATTCAAATTGCTTGCGGATCACAGCTTGTTCCAGAGCGGTTTTCTCTTCAAGGGTTTCTTGCAGTTGTTTTTCAAGGATAGAAACATCGATTTGCTCATGTCGATCCTCTCCCTGCTCGATCGCATATTGGAGGGCCTGGATTTCCCGTTCAGTAGAAGCCAACTCCTGTTGCAAACGTTCTATATCTGTCTGGTCAAAGGTCAATTGACTCTTCAGTTCTGTTTTCTGCAATTGGAGCTTGGCAATGGCTGTTCGTAGGCTTTCTACCTTCTCAACAATGACATCTTTGTTGAGCTTGACTTCTTCAATCTCCGCAGTGACCTGCTCTTTTTCTGCCTCAATTTCTTTCAGTCGCGCTTGCAAGTGATCCCGTTTTTGGAGGAGCTCTTGGTCACTCCCTTCATCCAGCTCTGTACGGATAACTTCTAACAGTTCTTCAGCGTCCAATAGTTGCTGGTGAGCTTGCTCAAAAGCTAGTTGAAGACGTTGCTCTTCTAATCGAGCTCCTTCTCCTTGGCTTTTCAAAGATTCTAGTTTTTCTTGTGATCGGGTCACTTGTTCCTGTTGCTCTTGAACCTGGCCTTCTACTTCTCGCAAATTCTTCTGAATAGAGGCCAATTCTTGGTGCAAGCGATCCAATTCAGGCTTGATAAAAATCGAATTATTGGTTCGATTCGCTCCCCCTGCATAGGAACCACCTGTGCGAAGTTCGGTTCCATCGAGCGTCACCATACGAACCTGGTAGGCGACCTTACGAGCAGCTGCCTTGGCATGGTCAATGGTATCAAAAATGGCCGTAACCCCCAGGAGGTTTTGGAAAATCGACTCTAGGGAAGGATCATAATCAACCAAACTGCTAGCCATCCCAAGGAAACCGGGACAGGCTTCAATCAGTTCTTGATTTTTTCCAGCTAGGTAGCGTGGTTTGATGGTGGTCAGAGGAAGGAAGGTTGCCCGACCTGAGCGATTCTTCTTCAGATGTTCAATCGCCCGTGTTGCTGCCCCTTCGTCTTCTACGATGATATGCTGACTGCTGGCACCTAGAGCAATCTCCAAGGCAGTCTGATACTTTGGTGAGAAGGAGAGTTTTTCACTGACAGCTCCTACAATCCCTCCCAGACGAGCCGCTTCTTGTAGGACACTCTTGACACCTGCATAAAAATTGCTATGATTTTTTTGAATCGCCTCTAAACTATTAATGCGAGCCTGTTTTTCCTTACTTTGATCCAGTAGAGCAAACATCTTGGCTTGCCCCGTTTGATAGGCCTGGCGAGCTTCCTCAAATCTTTTCGCTTCTGACTGATAGGTCTCAAGCAAGTGTTTCAGATGCTCTTGAGCGAGTTGATAAGCCTCTTTAGCAACTTGCTCTTTTTCCTGCAATTCTGTCACCATTTGGATTTGATTTTGGTAATCTTCCTTTTTACTTTGTGACAATTGAGCTGAAGCTTCCAATTGATTTTCAATGGTGGTTAATTCATTTGACCGCTCTGCTTCATCCTGCATCAAGGCCACGTATTTTTCACGTAGATACTCGATCACCTGATCTGGATCTTCTGAGAAACTCGCCAATTCTTTCTCCAGACTTTCGAGAGCTTCTTGGCTCTTTTGGAGTTCTTCTTGAAGACTTTTTGTATTGGCTTGTTTTTCTTCCAACTGATTCCGAAGAACTTGTAGGCGTTCTTCCAGATTATTGACCCGCTCTTGATTTTCCTGACGACTCCGAGCGACCTGTTGTGACTCCAAACGTGCCAATTCGATTTGTTTTTCTAAATCGCTTAAGAGGCGAGTCAATTCTATGAGACTAGCTTGATCATCCGATAATTGATGTTGAAGAGCCTGACGACTCTGTTTCAATCGGAGGCTTTCTGCTTCGTACTCTTCTCTTTTCTGGTAATAAGCCTTTAATTGTTCCTGAATGGAGGCTTCTTCTTGGACTGCTTGATCATAGTCTTTTTTATTGACTTCAATCTGAGCGATCAAGACATCCAAATAGAGAACTTGACGTTGCTGATCCAATTCTAAGAAACGTTTTGCAACGAGCGCTTGCTTTTCAAGAGGTTTGATTTGCCCCTCTAACTCAAAAATAATGTCTTCCAAACGGTCCAAATTATCCTGGGTTTGGAACAATTTAGATTCCGTTTCCTTACGACGCGTCTTAAATTTAAGAACCCCAGCGGCTTCTTCAAAAATAGCCCGTCTCTCTTCTGGTTTCGAGTTGAAGATTTCCTCGACCTTCCCTTGGGAAATAATGGAGAAAGAGTCTCTCCCAAGCCCAGTATCCATAAAGAGGTCATGGACATCTCTCAAACGGACTTTCTTGCCATCAATCTTGTACTCACTGTCACCCGAGCGGTAGATATGTCGTTCTACTCGAATTTCCTTAGCAGCATGTTTGATAAAGCCATCCCGGTTATCCAGCACTACCGTTACACAGGCGTAATTTAAAGGTTTACGAGTTTCAGTCCCTGCAAAAATCACGTCCGGCATCTTGCCTCCACGTAGGCTCTTGACACTCGATTCCCCTAAAGCCCACCGTAGACTTTCTGTAATGTTTGATTTTCCAGATCCATTAGGGCCAACAACTGCGGTAACCCCTTGGTCGAAGATAACCCGGGTCTTATCTGCAAAAGACTTAAATCCTTGAATCTCAATTTCCTTTAAATACATGAGGGATCCACCTTATTTTCCACTGCTATTTTTGCTGCTTCTTGCTCTGCAGCCTTTTTAGACCGGCCACGTCCTTGGCCGATGAGTTTCCCATTGACAGACACTTGAACTTCAAATTCTTTAGCGTGAGCCGGACCTGACTCACTCGTCACCTCATAGGTAATCAGTACATCACCGTGGATCTGAAGGATTTCTTGCAAGCGTGTCTTATAGTCAATCACTTGTTCAAATTGACCTGCCTCGACTTTAGGAATCATGACTTGCTGAATAAAATTCCGAACAGTCTCCACTCCCTTATCCAAGAGCAAGGCCCCTAAAAAAGCTTCAAACAAATCTCCTAAGATGGTATCTCGGTTACGTCCTCCAGATTTTTCCTCTCCCTTGCCAAGTTTGATGAATTGATCGAAACCACAATCACGAGAAAAACCTGCCAGGCTTTCCTCACGAACAATCATGGAACGCATTTTTGACAAATCACCCTCTGGCTTACTTGGGTAGAGGGCAAATAAATATTCGGAAATCACTAACTGGAGAACAGCGTCTCCTAAAAATTCCAAACGTTCATTATGTGAAATTTTTAAGAGGCGATGCTCATTCGCATATGAGGTATGTGTAAAAGCTGTCTCCAACAATTCTGTATCGTCAAAAGTCAGCCGAAATTTCTCAGCAAGAAGGTTATATAAGGCTTGCATCACGTTACTACTTTCTTTCTTCATTTATGCATCTGGATTGAATCCTGTGACCTATTCCGTCCAAAAGATACACCCCTCTATTATACCAAAAAAGAGTGCGTCTCGCACTCCTTTCCCTTGTTTTCACGATAGGATTTAGGACCTATTCTGTCCTTATATCATTCTTCTTTATCCGGAATCACTTTGAACAAATAATAACTGATAAAAATAGTTAATCCCAGTAGACCTAATTTCACAAACCAGAGTGGTGCCAGGTAAATGGAAATCCCCATCAAAAGATAAATTTGTAGAATAATTCTTTTTTTCCGCTTTTTAGAGATCGACTTTGTTTCCCGATAATCCGCTACATAAGTTTGGTACAACTTGGTCCCATGTAACCAGTCTTCAAACCGTTGAGAACTCTTGGCAAAACAAGCCATGGCTAATAAAAGAAACGGGGTCGTAGGTAAAATAGGTAAAGGAATCCCAATAATCCCTAATCCTAAGGAAATAAACCCTACTGTTATATACACATATTTCAAACTAACTGCTCCTATCCTTCCACTCATTTCAAGCCTACAACACTGACCTAAAAGAGGCTGAGACAAAACTCCTAGCCTCTCAATTGTCTTTGGATTTCCGAGCAAGACGCAGTGGTTGAGTGGGCTCTACTACGCTGATTTCATCAGCTTTACAGCCCTACTCAACTGTGCGGAGGTGGGACGACGAAATCGAAGTCTAACGAATTACCGATTTCTGTCCCACTCTCTTTTTAATCATTTAGATATCTACTAATGGAGTCGCTGTATCTGGAGATGTATCCAAGACGTCAAAATCATGCCCCACTGCTAGATCTGCTCGAGCCAGTTGATTGACCATGGTCATATGGGCCAATTCCTTGATATTGTTTTCCTTGGATAAGTGGCCCAGATAAATCTTTTTGGTCTTATTGCCTAGAGTCCGAATCATGGCATCTGCACCATCTTCATTAGAGAGGTGGCCCAAATCAGATAAAATCCGCTGCTTTAATCGCCAAGCATAAGAGCCAGCTCGTAGGATTTCCACATCGTGGTTGGACTCGATCAAATAGCCATCTGCATTTTCAACAATCCCTGCCATTCGATCACTGACATAACCTGTATCCGTCAGCATGACAAAACTCTTCCCATCCTTCATGAAACGATAGAACTGGGGAGCCGCAGCATCATGACTGACACCAAAACTTTCCACATCCAAATCCCCGAAGGTTACGGTCTTGCCCATTTCAAAAAGATGTTTCTGGGAGTCATCAACCTTCCCAAGGTACTTGCTTCCCTCCATGGCCTTCCATGTAGCTTCATTGGCGTATAGGTCCATCCCGTATTTACGAGCTAGTACACCAACACCATGAATGTGATCTGAATGTTCATGTGTAATCAAAATAGCGTCAAGATCTTCGGGTTTTCGATCAATTTCTGCAAGCAAACCTGTAATCTTCTTCCCGGACAAGCCTGCATCTACTAGAATTTTTTTCTTAGGTGTCTCTAGGTAAAATGAATTACCACTCGAACCCGAAGCTAAAATACTATACTTAAACCCTTTTTCATCCATTTGTTTTCTTATTCACCTTCATTATCCCATCCATCATCCAGGATAGCATCTTTATCATATGGTAGAACAATCGTGAAAGTAGAACCTTTTCCATATTCACTCTTGGCCCAAATAAATCCTTTGTGCTGCTTGATAATTTCCTTCGCAATGGCAAGTCCTAAACCAGTCCCACCCTGGGCGCGACTACGTGCCTTATCCACGCGATAAAAGCGGTCAAAAATACGAGGAAGGTCCTTTTTAGGAATCCCTAATCCCTCATCTGAAATCGAAATAATCAACTGGGCATCCGTTGTTTTCATCCCCACACGAATTTCCCCACCATCTGGGGAATATTTAATAGCGTTATTTAAGATATTGTCTAAAACCTGCGTCATCTTATCTGTGTCAATTTCAACCCAGACAGGAGAAATAGGATAATCACGAACAATATCATATTTCTTCTCTCCAGCCTGGTTCTTCATCTTATCGAAGCGGTTCAAAATGAAGGTGATAAAGGCTGTAAAGTTAGTCAATTCAACATCTAATTGACTGGTTTCATTATCGATCCGTGAAAGACTCAATAAATCCGTCACCATCCGCATCATCCGGTTGGTCTCTGTCAAAGATACTTTAACAAATTCCGGTGCAACTGGCTCGGAAATCGCTCCGTCATCCAAGGCCTCCAAGTAGGATTTGACACTGGTCAGTGGGGTTCGGAGTTCATGACTAACGTTGGATACGAATAAACGACGTTCCCGCTCTTCCTTGTCCTGTTCGGTTGTGTCATGCAAAACGGCAACTAGACCAGAAATAAAACCAGATTCTCTCCGAATCAAGGCGAAGCGAACCCGTAAAGAGATGTACTCCCCATTTTCATCCTGCGAATCGATCGTCAATTCTGGAACATTGGTAATCAAGTCTCGCAGTTCATACTCTTCACTAATACCAAGCAAATCCAGAATACTGATGTTCATGACCTCTTCGACCACGACATTAAGTTGTTTGGCAGCCATTTCATTGACTAGGATAATCTGCCCACGACGATTGGTCGCTAAAACCCCATCTGTCATATAGGAAAGAATACTGGTCAAGCGCTTGGTTTCTTGCTCCAAATTTTCATGCGTCAAACGGATAACTTCTGATAAATCATTGATACTGTTGGAAATCTCTGTCAATTCAGGACCTCCTTGTAAATCAATAATATCTGAATATTCTCCAGCAATCAAACTCTTAATTTTATCATTCAACAGGCGTAGCTTCATGTTATCCCGACGATTTTCTAGAATCAGCAAGGCCACCACGATAATAAATCCAAGAGTGAGTAATATAAAAACAAAATTATAAGAGGTCATGACTTCTTTGATGTGATTAATCATTGTTTCTCATATAGTAACCGACACCGCGGCGCGTTAAAATATACTCCGGACGGCCTGGAATATCTTCGATTTTTTCACGCAAACGTCGAATCGTTACGTCCACTGTCCGAACATCTCCAAAATAATCGTAGCCCCAGACTGTTTCCAGCAAATGCTCACGGGTCATGACTTGGCCTACATGGGTTGCCAAGTGATAGAGCAGCTCAAATTCGCGATGGGTCAACTCGAGCTCTTTGCCTTTTTTCTGAGCAAGGAAGGCATCCGGAATGATTTTCAAATCACCAATCACAATATCTGAATCTGATGTAGACTCTGTCTGTGATTCTACCGTTAGTTCTGTCCGACGCAATAAAGCTTTTACGCGAGCTTGAAGCTCACGATTTGAGAATGGCTTAGTCACATAGTCATCCGCACCAATTTCAAGACCGATGACCTTATCAAATTCTGTATCTTTTGCAGATAAGACAATAATCGGCACATTACTGGTCTTTCGAATGGTACGTGCTACTTCCAAACCATCAATTTCAGGAAGCATGAGGTCCAAGATCAAAATATCTGGGCTCTCAGCTTCAAAAATAGCCAGTGCTTCTTTTCCATCGAAGGCAGTCAAGACTTCATAGCCTTCTTTGGCCATATTGAATTTTATAATATCCGAAATCGGCTTTTCATCATCTACAACAAGAATTTTCTTCATACATGTACCTACTTCTATTTTTTCTTTGCTTCTTCAAATCTCTGTCCTTTCATTATAGCAAATTTCTTTGAAAAATGGGAGTTATACTTTGATTTGTAAAGAAAGAGAAAGAAAAAGGTTGTGCAATAGAAAAAATGATAATAACAACATAGAAGTCACTAAAATAGTGCTTGAATAATTATTTTCAATCCACAAAAAAGCTAGGTTTGAAGCCTAGCTTTTCTATCTGTTATTTTTCAACACGGGATTTGTTGGCGATATCACCTAGGATTGTTGCAACACACTCATCATGTTTAATCATTAAAACGGTATCTTCTTTCAGAGGACATACCGTTCTTCCTTCTTTGAATAAGGAATCTAAAATTTCTGACTTTCTCTATCTGTTCAATTGATAGATTTCTTCAGAAAAGGCTGTAAAATTTTTGATATAATGTTAAGGATGGATTGATGGATATTTAAAAGATAATGTTCAAAAGAATTACAAATGAGAACTAAAAATATGTCAAATTGGACATAAGTCTCTCTACCATCATCCAGGCAGAAACAAGATTATATGAAATAAAAGGAGTAACCAATGACCAGAAACTATTCAACACGTGAATTCCGCGAGAAACTATATGATGACCTTCATGTTCGATTAAGAGATACAGTGATTTTGATGTGTGCGATTTTTATTGCCTCTATAGGTCTAAATACGAATTCAACAGCTGTCATTATTGGAGCCATGCTGATTTCCCCTCTTATGACACCGATTATTGGACTGGGGTTTGGTTTAGCTATTTTTGATACGCGTTTAATCAAGCAATCTCTAGAGGTTTTATTTACTCAAGTATTGGTCAGTTTGCTTGTATCGACTCTATATTTCTGGATTTCTCCCTTATCTTATGCAAGTAGCGAGTTGATTGCACGAACATCTCCAACCATTTGGGATGTTCTCATTGCTATTGCTGGTGGGATAGCAGGTTTTATTGGTTCAAGGAAAAAAGAAGCAAACAATATCGTGCCAGGAGTAGCCATTGCAACTGCTCTAATGCCACCTATCTGTACTGCAGGTTATGGTTTAGCTAATGGAAATGTACGATTCTTATTTGGAGCTCTCTATCTTTTCTTGATCAACTGTGTCTTTATCATGCTAATCAACATTGTTGGAACAAGAATTTTGATGAGAAAATCTCCCTTAAGTTCATTTAATGAGCTAAACATTAAAATGAAAATTGGGTTGATATCCTTGATTGTATTATTGATCCTTCCAGCCAGCTATTCAGCAGTCACTCTGACGATGGATCAAGCGCGAAAAGAAGGGATCAAACAGTTTGTAGGAAAAGAATTCGCTAATCATACGGTCATTAATCAAGTCTACAAGTCAAGTAACAATGAATTGGTCTTGACGGTTGTTGGAGATCCGATTTCAGAAGAAGAATTAGAAACACTCCACCAAAAACAAGCCTCTTACGGTATTCAATCTGTTCAATTGAAAGTCAATCAAGTCCATAATTCGACAAAATTAGATAGTGAGACGACCAAGGAATTTTACGAAAACATTGACAAGTATATCGATCAAAAACTCTCTGAAAAAGATTCACAAAACGATCTCGTAAAAGAAAATGAGGCAGACAAGGATTGAGGATAGTCAACTTATCTAACTCATGGAAGCAAATCTTGGGGGATATCCTATATCCAAAAGTTAATGGATAGAAAGGATTGTTGATGAGGATACTATTTGTGGTGGTTTGACCAATCACTACTAGCTCAGGTTAAACAAAATATAAAAAGGCGGTGGGACAGAAATCGATAGATAAAGTCTCGATTTCTTAGTCCCAGCCCCGCAAGGATGATTAGGAGCTTTTTGAAGTCTAAAAGACGAACAAAAAGTTCAATCAGCTACCGCGTCAAAGTTTGATTGCTAATAAAAAGTGAGGTCGGGATCTTTTGTCCCAACCTCTTTTTTAGGTAGCTGGAATTTTTATCCCAGGTTTTATCGTTTTATTTCTCAACACGAGATTTGTTGGCGATATCAGCTAGGATAGCTGCTATAAACTCATCTACTGACACAGTGTTTGTTTCTTTTTGTCCATAGCGACGAACATTGACAGTTCCGTCTTCCATTTCCTTGTCACCAACGATCAATTGGTAAGGAATCTTGCTTGTTTGTGAAGCACGGATCTTGAACTGCATTTTTTCATTGCGTTCATCCACGTCTGCACGAACCCCACGATCACGAAGTTTCTTCGCCACTTCCCAAGCGTAATCCACATGTTTTTCGTTAGAAACTGGTATAAGAGTTACTTGGTGTGGTGCCAGCCATGTTGGGAAGGCACCCTTGTAGTTTTCAATCAAGATAGCTGTGAAGCGCTCCATAGTTGAGATAACCCCACGGTGAATCATCACTGGACGGTGTTCTTCACCATCAGCTCCGATGTATTTAAGGTCGAAGCGTTCTGGAAGCAAGAAGTCAAGCTGGATAGTAGAAAGAGTTTCTTCTTTACCAAGGGCAGTCTTCACCTGAATATCCAATTTTGGTCCGTAGAAGGCTGCTTCCCCTTCTGCTTCAAAGTAGTCCACGCCCATTTCATCAAGAGCAGCACGAAGCATGGTTTGGGCATTTTCCCACATCTCATCGTTATCAAAATATTTGTGAGTATCTTGAGGGTCACGAAGAGAGAGGCGGAAGCGGTATTCGTTTAGGTTGAAGTCCCCATATACATCAATAATCAATTGAAGAGCACGCTGGAATTCTTCTTGGATTTGTTCTGGAGTCACAAAGAGGTGACCGTCGTTGAGAGACATTTCACGCACCCGTTGAAGACCAGTCAGAGCACCTGATTTCTCATAGCGGTGCATCATTCCGATTTCAGCGATACGGATTGGCAATTCACGGTATGAGTGAACATGGTGTTTGAAGACTTGAATGTGGTGTGGGCAGTTCATTGGACGAAGGACAAATTCTTCACCGTCTCCCATATCCATAGTTGGGAACATATCTTCTTGGTAATGATCCCAGTGACCAGAAGTCTTGTAAAGTTCAACAGAAGCAAGTGGTGGAGTGTAAACGTGTTGGTAGCCAGAAGCCAACTCTTTGTCGACAATGTAACGTTCCAACTCACGACGGATAGTGGCGCCATTTGGCAACCAGAATGGAAGACCTTGACCAACTTCTTGAGAAATCATAAAGAGATCCAATTCTTTACCAAGTTTACGATGGTCACGTTCTTTAGCTTCTTCACGCATTTGAAGGTAGTTCTTCAAGTCTTTCTTGTCAAACCAAGCTGTACCGTAGATCCGTTGCATCATAGCGTTGTCGCTATTTCCACGCCAGTAGGCACCAGCTACATTGAGAAGGTGGAAGATTTGGATGCGGCCTGTTGATGGGACGTGTGGGCCACGGCAAAGGTCTACGTATTCACCTTGACGGTAGATGGTCAACCCACCTTCGTCTTCTGAGTGCTCTTCAATCAATTCCAATTTGTATGGATCGTTTTTGAAGATTTCACGCGCTTCATCTTTGGTCACTTCTTCACGGATTGATGGGAAGTTTTCTTTCACGATTTTCTTCATTTCTTCTTCGATACGAGGAAGGTCTTCGTTAGAGATTTGACCAGCTTGGTTGTCTGTATCGTAGTAGAAACCATCTTCGATGGCTGGACCGACACCCAAGTGGATATCTGGGAAAAGGCGACGAGCTGCTTGAGCAAACAAGTGAGCTGCTGAGTGACGCAAGATTGGAAGAGCATCCTCGTGATCAGGTGTCACGATTTCAATGCTTCCATCTTCAGTGATAGCACGAGTAGTGTCAATGAGTTTGCCGTTGAATTTACCAGCAAGAGCTTTTTTAGCTAGGGAATTGCTGATAGATTGGGCAATTTCAAAAGTTGTAACGCCAGATTCGAATTCACGAACAGCGCCATCTGGGAAAGTAATCTTAATCATGATCTTCTCCTTATAAATTTTTAAATATCTTAGTTGTGGGGAAACTCTTTTTGATTTCTTCATCAAAAGAAACAAAAAAGCGACCTCCTCGAAAGGACGTCGCAACGTGGTTCCACCTTCATTTATGTTCCTCAAAAAAGAGGAACACCTCTGATTGGCTCTAACGTGGCCACCGTTTTATGTTTGCATAAAAAGTTCACCGAGTAGTCCCAAACCTATCCTCTACGCGATTTCCAGCCCCACGCGCTCTCTTTTAGATTTCCTAGATTTGATATGTCTCTGACTAGTATTATAGCACGATTGAAATATTTTGCAAGAGGAAAAAGCTTCCTATCCCCTATGCCAGGAGCCTTACTTTAGGCCCCTTAGCTTTTGAGATGAACTCTAATCCAATAACTTGGTAATGTTGCGAATCTTTTTCACCTGTTTAAAGGAACCCTTCATGATTCTCACAGACCCATTCACAGGCATAGCGATAACTTTTTTTGGAATTTTCACAATAGACTTGGTTACCCGTTTGGTACGGCTTTCCTCAGGATGACGTTCATTATAAAAATCTTTCGAAATAATGGCATCCAGATAGAACTCATAGACCCTGCGACCAAAGTTTGTCGAAGAAATTTCATACAGCTTCTCCTCCCACTTAGCCTCATCCTTTTCTGGTGTGGCTGAGGTCGCTTCTAAAATAGCTGCTGCCAAATCTTCTTCCTGGTCATACAAGATTCCGAACATCCGATCATTGATCACATTATCTAAGTAAGGATTACTCTGAGCAATTAGGGGTGTCCCACTAGCAATACTCTCTAAATAGGTCAAGCCTTGCGTCTCACTAGTCGAAGCTGAAATGAAGAAATCTGCCGCCTTATAGTAAAGAGCTGTTTCATTTGGTGGAATCATTCCTGTGAAGACCACCGCATCTGATACACCAAGCTTGGCCGCTTGTTTTTTTAAATCATCCAGATAAGGCCCATCTCCAGCCACAATCAATTTAATATGCGCATTTTCTTCTAGCACTTTAGGCAAGGCCGCAATAACAGCTTGGATATTTTTCTCGTAAGAAACCCGTGACAAGCTCAAGAGCATGATTTCACCCTCTTGAATGCCTAATTTTTCACGAAGGGCTTGCGTTTCCACTTGTGTGATTTCAGGGCGTTCAAACTTCGCCAGCTCAATTCCTGTCGGAATAATCCGTTTTTCAGCCTTGACCTTATATTTCAGTAAGAGGTCATAGACAATCTCACTCGGGCAGATGACCCCATCCAAGTCATTCATATATCCACGAACAATGTATTTGACCATACTTGGTCGGATAACCATCCCCTTGGCAATATAACGCACATAATCCTCATACTGGGTATGATAGGTATGAATCACTGGAATCCGAAGCTCCTTAGCAATCCATACCCCAAGTAGTCCTAAAGAAAACTCCGTCTGTGTATGGATCATATCCAGCTTGTATTGTTTGGCAATGGCCAAAGCCTTGGTAAAGCCACGATAAGCAATCCGCCGATCCTTAAAAGCAAAGAAAGGGATACTTGGAATGCGGATAATTTGCCAGTCTTCATAGCGGTTGACATCCTTATCCGTCGTCGTAAAGATAAAAACAGTATGTCCCAACTTTTCCAATTCTGTTTTAAGGGTTCGAATACTGGTCGCAACCCCCGATACCTGCGGAAAATAAGTATCTGTAAATAATCCAATACGCATATTACATCTCCAATACCTGCTGATAGGCTTTCACTAGTTGATCGGCTACCAAATCAATTGAGCGACTTTGAGCGACCTGGTCTCCCGCATCTCGCTTATCCACTTGACCAGACAAGACTTTTTCAAGAGAGTCCACAAACTCATCCACTGAATGACACAATTCTGCCGACTCTTGGTCCACCCAACCATGATAAACTGGAATATCCCGGAGGACAACATGCTGGTGACCCGCTAAGGCCTCTAGGACAACAATCCCTTCCGTTTCCTCATAAGACGGGAAGAAGAAGGCATCCGCACCTGTCATGGCCCCTTGGAATACAGCTCCCTTAAAATAGCCAGGGAATTCAACATTGTTAGGATGATCTTTCTCGACCAGACGACGAATAGCCCGAGGAATCAACCATTTATTAATCGATCCCAACCAAATAAAGCGGACATCTGGCATCCGACGAGCCACTTCTACAAAGTCTTCAATCCCTTTTCGTCTAAAGTAGAGACCCGCACATAAAACGACCTTCTCTCCTTCTTGGATATTAAAGTGCTTCCGAAAAACCTCTTCTTTTTTGGGATCTTTTTTATATTTAGACAAATCGATCCCATTAGAAACAGCGACAATTGGAGTCTTGACCCCATAGGACTGAATCAGTTGTTTCGAATACTCTGAAGGGGTAATAATAAAATCGGCTTTTTTATACATATGAGCCAAATATTTGCCAAATAAGGGAGCAAACAAATTGGACCCAATAAATGAATTTTGGAAATCTTCCCGTGTGGAATGCCCATGCATAATGACCTTTTTCCCCCGACGTTTGGCAACATGCAATAGCAACAAACTCCGAGGACCATAGGTATTAATATGAACGACATCGTAGTCTCCTAAAATATCTGTGGTGTAGGGAATTCCAGCCAAATCCAAGGCATGCATCTGGTGTTGGAGGGCACGACCGATCCCCGATTTTTGTAAAACGGATTTTCCTTCAAGATACAGTAATACTTTCATACCCTCTATTATACCTAATTTAGCAGACCCCTTCAAGTTTTACCGGAGATTCATGCAGAGACAAGAAAAAAGGAAGCCTTGGCTTCCTTTTGTTTTTACTTCTTCGTAGTCCCACGATGATTGATGGTATGGGCAAGAAGAACTTCTCTTTCTTCCAATTCTTCCTTATGCATAATTTTTGTCAGCATCCGCATACTGATAGCCCCCAAATCATAAAGTGGTTGGCCTACAGTTGAAAGATTTGGACGAGTGTAGCGTGTAATTTGTGAATCATCACTGGTAATCAACTCAAAATCTTCCGGTACGTTCACACCTTGATCAGCTAGACCATTAAGCAAACCTGCTGCCAATTCATCCCCAGTTACAAAGGCTGCTGTCGCTTTAGATGCAATGATGCGTTCAGCCAAGTTATAGCCTTCTTCATAGCGGTACTTAGACTCAAAAACCAAGCCTTCACTGTAAGACAATTTTTTTGCTTTCAAAGCATCTTTGTAGCCAGCCAAGCGAATCTTACCGTTGATATCATCTACTAATGGTCCACTTACAAAAGCAATCTTTTTATTTCGTTTAGCCAATAGTGTAACCGCGTCTACTGTCGCTTGCTTGTAATCAATATTGACACTTGGCAATTGATGTTCGACATCAACTGTCCCAGCAAGGACCACCGGTGTCCGAGAACGAGAGAATTCTGAACGAATCTTTTCTGTCAAGTGATAACCCATGAAGATAATCCCATCGACCTGTTTTGAGAAAAGAGTATTGACAACAGAAACTTCTTTATCATCGTCTTCATCGCTGTTGGCAAGGACGATGTTGTACTTGTACATTTCAGCAATGTCATCGATCCCCTTTGCCAGAGTAGAGAAATAACTATTGGTAATATTTGGAATCACAACACCTACGGTTGTGGTTTTCTTACTCGCAAGTCCACGAGCTACTGCATTCGGACGATAGTCCAAACGTTCAATGACTTCCAATACTTTTTTACGAGTATTTTCCTTAACGTTCTTATTTCCGTTCACGACACGGCTAACAGTCGCCATTGAGACACCCGCCTCTCGGGCAACGTCGTAAATGGTTACAGTATCGTCTGTATTCATAATACTTCCTTTCTTTATTGAAAATTTCGTTTTCAGTCTTCTATAACAACTATTCTATCACTTATTGTAAACACTTTCAAGCATTTTAACATCTTTTTGCAAACTCTTGATTTTTTAGGGAAAATCTGACAAAATATTATCAATAGAAAGAAGGTAGCTTATGTCTAAATTAGATCAAATTGTAGCATTTCTTGAAACCGAAAAAACGGATGTTGCTGTTGTATCCGATCCTGTCACCATCAATTACCTAACTGGATTTTACAGTGATCCTCACGAGCGTCAGCTCTTCTTGTTCGTTTATCCAGACCATGAACCACTTCTTTTTGTCCCTGCTCTTGAGGTAGAACGGGCGACTGCAGTTGTGGATTTCCAAGTGGTAGGGTACGTGGATTCTGAAAATCCTTGGGAAAAAATCAAAGGGGCTAGCGCTAATCCAGAAGCCAAAAAGGTCGCTTTGGAATTTGATAATTTGATTTTGACCAAGTACCATGGGCTTCGTTCAGTCTTTGAACAAGCAACATTTACCAATCTCAGCCCTCGGATTAACCGCATGCGCTTGATTAAATCTGCTGATGAGATCCAAAAGATGTTAGTTGCTGGTCAATATGCGGATAAGGCTGTCAATATGGGATTTGACGCCATCTCACTGGATAAAACAGAAACTGATATCGTCGCAGAAATCGACTTTGGCATCAAACGCTTGGGCTATGAAATGAGCTTTGAAACTATGGTCTTGACTGGTAATAATGCAGCCAACCCACACGGCATCCCAGGAAGCAACAAAATTGAAAAAGATGCTCTTCTTCTCTTCGACTTGGGCTGTATGGTGAATGGCTATGCTTCAGATATGACGCGAACCGTTGCGGTTGGAAAACCCGATGACTTTAAAAAAGAAATCTACCACTTGACTTTAGAAGCTCAACAGGCTGCTCTAGATATGATCAAACCAGGTGTAACGGCGCATGAAATAGACCGTGCTGCCCGAAGCGTCATTGAAAAAGCAGGATACGGCGAATACTTCAACCACCGCCTCGGACACGGTATCGGAATGGATGTGCATGAATTCCCTTCTATCATGGAAGGAAATGACATGGTCATCGAAGAAGGCATGTGCTTCTCAGTCGAACCAGGCATCTACATCCCTGGAAAAGTCGGAGTTCGGATTGAAGACTGTGGCTATGTCACAAAAGATGGCTTTGGTCTCTTTACCGAAACCAGCAAAGACTTGCTCTATTTTGATTAAGTTAGATAATAAGGAGATTGTTGTATGATTGTTTGGCGTGGTAAAGGCTTGCTCGTTCCCCTTGCTCTTATGATTGGAGGAGCTTTGGCGAATATGATTTATTCCTTCCTGCATCTTAATGTAAATAAGAGTACAGATAGTATCATCTTAGGATGTATGTTGGGAATTCTTGCTGCAGCAGTCAATTATTTGCTAACAAAGAAATTTGTTTCCGATCAAGTTCGATATATGATTGATGAGGAAACAGGGCAACGCATTGCTTTCCGCGATCGTTCTTCCTTCATGTTCATTCCTAATCGTTACTGGACATGGATTTATGTAATTGGATTTATTCTAGTTAGTGTCTTATTTATTAAAAAATAAAAATTAGATAAACTTTAAATCATTTCATTCAACAAAAAAAAGCCTTTCAGTATATACTGAAAGGCTTTTTTACATCAAGTTTCTTACAGACTCAAATCAAGAAACGGTTGCTAGTTCCATTTGTTTCTTGGTTTGCTCCACCACTTCTTTGAGGCTGGTCTGAGACATTTCCTTTTCCATAGCTAACTGAATCTCTTCCAGCTTCCCATCTAGGACACCATGGATGCTATTTCCAATCGGACAAGCTGGATTTGGGTGCTCGTGGAAACCAAATAATTGACCAGTCTTCCCAAGGCACTCAACCGCCTGGTAGATATCTAACAAACTAATGGCTTCCAATTCTTTGGCCATCTCGGCCCCACCTGTTCCACGCGCTACATGGATCAAGCCTGCCTTTTTTAATTGAGACAAGGTTTTCCGAATAATGACCGGGTTCACCCCAACACTGCCAGCAATCATATCACTGGTCACCTTGGTGCAATCTCCTTTTAAAGCAATCATGACTAATACATGGGTTCCAATGGTGAAACGACTTGAAATTTGCATGGATACTCCTCTCTTCCATCTAGATAGGGATGTCTTAAACTGGATCTAAGGCCATCAGTAACTAGATACATTTACTCTTCCGACGTTAAAGTTCTTTCTTTTAGTCTATTATACCCTTATTTGTTGTAATGTCAACTGTTACACTAGTTGAAAAAATCTCTCAACCATGCGTCTACTTCTACATTGTGTCCCTCTCGCTGGGCTATTTCATGTAGAAGCTCATGATTATGAGTATGGTGGACCCCATTGACTAAACTTTCATAGTAAACTTGGAAGTAAGGGAGTTTCAGATCCTTAGCGAGTTGGAGTTCTTTCTCAATGTCATAGGACACCCGCCGAAAGGCAACATCTTTCAAACCCGATTCATCAAACTCTAGAATAGCATACATGGCCCGGAGATCCTTTCGAAGATTGGCTTGCAAAAAGAAGGGGTGACCGATGGAACCCGGGTTCAAGATGAGCTCTCCACCACTTCCATATCGGAAAAATTGTTGGTGGATATGACCATAGACTGCTAGATCACAAGGGGGATTGGTTACGAGGCGATCAAAATCTTTCTGGTCTCCTATATGGATCAATTCGCGTCCCCAGTTTTTGTCTGGCAGATGATGGGTGATGCCCACTCTTAAGCCGGAAATTTCCCGATGCACTTGCATGGGCAGACTTTGCATGGCCTCTATTTCTTCTGGACGAATTTCTTCTAAGATATACTGACAATGGCGCATCAAATAACGGTGACTAGCCCTTGATGGATCCAGCATCCCCTTCATCGCTCGCCACAAGCTATCTTCCCAATTTCCTAAAATCTGTACGGTGATAGGCAATTCTTCAAGTAGGTTCAAAAGATGTCGTCTACCAGTCCCCGGCATAAGGACATCCCCTAATAACCAGTATTCTTCTACACCTGCCCGCTTGGCATCTTCAAGCACAGCCTCTAAAGCAGTTGTATTCCCATGTATATCCGAAAGCAAAGCAATTTTTGTCATGTCTCTTCTCCTTCTCTCATTATACCAAAGCTCTAAAAAACTTCCACCCTAGGGTAGAAGTTTCTTTTTTTATTCAACAGATTTCAAAGCCTCCAGCATGTCTACCTTACGAAGATGATGATTAACCAAGATTCCTAAGCTAGCTAGGATCAGAATGACGCCAGCGATAGGATAAAGATAGACACCAAGGGCTACCCGCGGATAGAAGAGAATGGCATCTGGGGCGATCATGGCAATCAAGAAGCGATGGAGATAAAAACCTCCTAGCAAACCCAATCCTATCCCTACAAGAGACAAGAGGATGGTTTCTCGATAAATATAAAGGGTGACTTCTTGATGATGAAAACCTAATACCTTAATGGTGGATAACTCACGGATTCGTTCTGCCACATTGATATTGGTCAAATTATACAAAATAACCATCGCTAGCAAAATAGATACCAGAACTAAAATCATCATGGTCTTATTCAATGATTGTGCCACAGAACTGAAGAGAGAAATCAAGGAAGTATTTTGCGTAACAGCAAGCACCGCCCCTTCTTCCATCATGTCCCGACTGACCTTCTGGACGAACTGCTGAGAAGAAGACTGTAATCGGACCAAATAGGCATTCATATTAGCGCTTCTTCCATAGGTTTTCTGATAGGTCGCTTGATTCATATAGACAAAATGGCCTACATAATTTTCGGTAATCGCAGCCACCCTAATCTTATGGCCATCTATCCACAAATCATCCCCAACTCCCACCTTGGCCAGCTGCGCTAATTTACTGGTAATCACCGCCCCATTGGATAGGTCGATTCTTCCCCCTTCTGAGCGGAGACTGATAAAGGGTTCCAAGCTGTCTTTAGAGGACACCATCAAGGTCATGCTTTGTTTTCCACGTCCTGATGGATAAGAAGCCTCCACTTGTTTTGTAAAAATGGCTTCTGTCTCTTTAATATCTGCTTGCTTCAAGCGCTTCTTCAAGGATTCTTCCTCTTCGTCTGTCAGACTGGATTTGGTCGAGAGAATCATATCATACTTGAGGATTTCCCCAAACTGACGTTGGGGCACACCACCGACTGAGGATTGAATACCAAGACCCGCAAAGAGAAGAGCAACCGAACCAGCAACACCAAATATGGTCATCACCATCCGCTGTTTGTAGCGAAAAATATTTCTAGCAGTCACCTTTTGGGTGAAACTCAAACGTTTCCACAAAAACGGAAGGCGTTCGAGCAAAATACTGGATCCGGAAACTGGCGGTTTTGGAAGAAGGAGGTGACTGGCTTCTTCCTTCAACTCTCTCTTAGCGACTAGATAAGCTGGAAAGACGCTAGAAAGAAGGGAGAGCCCCAAGGCTAATAAGCTATAGGACCCATAAAAATACTGTTGACTAGTACCCACGACCATCCCCTGAGTGATAATTTGTGAAATGGTTCCTGATAAAACATAATGACCGAGAAGAGTTCCGATGCCTGTCCCAACAGTTCCAGCAACCAAGCCATACAAGAGAAACTTTGCCAAGATATCTTTCGTTCGATAGCCCAAGGCTTTGAACAAGCCCGCATGGCTCCGTTCTTCATCAACAAAACGAGTCATGGTCGTGAACGTGACCATGGCAGCGACTGCGTAGAGTACCACAGGAAATAGATTGCCTACGGCGGAGATACTGGCACTGGCATTACTATACATGAGGTAACCCTGGCCACCTGGAATGGTTTTTCGATCATAGACATGATAGTTTGGTTGCTCTAGATTTTTCAGATCTTCCTTGGCCTTTTCCAGGTCCTTCTGTTTAGTTGCTAGTTCCGATTCACCTGTCTGAATGTTGACCAATTGATAATCTAGTTGCTTTTGAGCTTCTGCCAACTCGAGTCGTCTTGCTTCTAATTCTTCCTTGGGCAAGAGTGTAGATAGTTGATTCAGATTATTGGATTGCTCCGTCAATTGTGTCTGTGCTTGACCTGCCTTTTCGCGTGCGTCTGCTAACTGTTTATTTGCAGCATCAAGTTCTTCTCGCCCTTTTTGGATCTTTTGTTTCCCATCAGCCTGCAGCTTTCGATAGCGCTCCTGACCATTTCCAGCTAAGAGTTTTTTCAGGTCCTTTTGATGGGAGGCCAGACGATCTTGATAGCTGGTTGAGAATGGATTGAACCCCCTCAAATCATCAAACCGAATCCGAGCAAGGCTATAAACAGGACTAGTAAAGGCTTCTTTTGAGAGGACGCCATAGGCATCCAAGGAACCACTCCCACTCCTAGCTTGTCCCAAGTCTTTTTCGGACCACATCTCAGCAGACTTTACAAAGCCAACAATTCGATAGTTTTTTGTCTTTAAAACAGATGGACTTCCAGCTTTTTCATGTATCCTTAGCTGATCCCCAATCTGGTAACGATCTTTCCAAAACGCTGCTAGAGCGACCTCATCTTCCTTCTGCGGAAGCCGTCCTGAAGCCAGCTGAAAGCGTGAGATGGTTTCTGGAATGGAAAACAGTCGAACAGCTTCGTCCTTTCCGTCAAGCGTCACATCTGTCAGGTAGGAAAACTCCAAGCTGGCCCCCGTCAATCCTTGTAGCTCTTCTTGGTCAGTCTTATCCAAACCAAGATCTCCCATGACAGCGAGGTCCAGCATCTCTTGTTTGTCTATAAAGCGCTGGGCAGTCCGATGCATATTTGGAGTCGTTACTTTTAAACCGACCAGGGCTAAGCTACCCAGCATCATCAGCGTTAAAATGGACAAAAAGCGCCCTTTGGAACTGGTAAAGGAATGACATAGATCTTTCCAATATACTTTTCGCTTCATGAACAACCTCCCTAATACTCTAGGCTATCAATATCTAGTGGAGTGTTATGGATGGTCACCGATTTTACTTGGGCATCATGCATCTGAATGACACGATCGGCTATTGGCGCTAAAGAAGCATTATGGGTGACGATAATCACTGTTGCCCCTTTTTTACGAGACATGTCCTGAAGAATCTTTAAAACCTGTTTACCGGTTTGGTAGTCTAAAGCCCCTGTTGGTTCATCACAAAGGAGAATCTTAGGGTTCTTCGCCACTGCGCGCGCAATGGCTACCCGTTGTTGTTCCCCACCAGATAGCTGGGCTGGGAAGTTGTTCAAACGCTCACCCAATCCAACCTCTCTCAAGACTTGTTCAGGGTCTAAGGCATCAGAAACAATTTCAGAAGCCAGCTCAACATTTTCCTTGGCTGTCAAATTAGGGATGAGATTATAAAACTGGAAGACAAAGCCAACATCATTTCTGCGATAATCCGTTCGTTGGTGCGAGGAGAAGCTTGAGATGGCTTTCCCATCCACTAGTACCTCCCCTTCATCATTGCTATCCATACCTCCCAAAATATTGAGGACTGTTGATTTTCCTGCGCCTGATGCCCCCAAAATGATGACCAATTCGCCTTTCTCAATTTCAAAAGTAACATCTTTATTGGCAATGATGTCAGTTTCTCCTGACGGATAGCGCTTGTAACTATGTTTCATCTCAATATAAGCCATATCTTATCTCCCACTTAAACACAAGTTCCTATCTTTATTATAGTCCTTTTTTACCGGAAGACCAAGTACAATCAATCCCTTAAAACGACTAAAAAACAAGAAATTTGTGAGGGATGCATTTCCTCTATTTTATGAATAAAGCCATCCAACAAACTAATACTTTTCTATGCAAAAATAGACAAGGAAAAAGCTTGATCTTATCTAGTTCCTGATATAGAAATCTCCAAGCATCATCTGCCCTCCTCTCCTTAGTTTGTGATATAATAACAAATAAGTATGAATTGTAATGATCGTTTAAATAACTGATATTTCAAGTTTTTCTTTCATTTTTATATAATAGCCCCTTTGAAAGTAGATCTGGGAAAAAATTTTATAATCCTTCCAAAATGGCTTTTATAGTATAAGAATAAGACCTGATTTCAAGCCATTTAGACTTATAGAATGATACTAAAATTTTATTCTGTTGATGAATAAATTTGATTTCTGTATAATATGATGATTAGTGAACAATCATTTATACCAAATACATGATAAAGGAGGAACTATGACCCGAAAAAAGAGAAAAACGAATTCTAAAAATGCTATCCGAAGCGCCCTATCACGCCTGCTTCTTGAACAATCACTTGAAAGCCTTACAATTAGCCAACTAACAAAGGAAGCCGGCATTAATCGAGGTACCTTTTACCTCCATTATGTAGACAAACAAGATATGTTCAACCAGCTTAAATCTGAACTCTTAGGCGAGTTGGGAGAACTTTTCGCTACAAGCACCGTCAATCGAGCAAATTTTCTTGCCTCACTTCAATATATTCAAGATAATTATGACTTTATCTATGCCTTGATGCAGATGGATTACCAAGAATTTCATTTTCTAATGAAAAATTTCACCCTGCAACTTCTTGACGATACTCCACACGCCAAAGACCACTTGGTTAATAAATTCCAAGTTCCTTATAAGTATGCTGTTGAGATCTTTGCAGCTACGATTGAAGCCGTAATCACAAAATGGTTGTCAACTGGTGCAAAAGAAGAGCCGATCGAAATCGCGACAGTCGTGTTAAGTGTGACTGACTTTACCACTTGGAACCAACCCATAACAGAATAAGAAAATGAGAAAACGAAAGTTTTCTTTTTTTATGGATAAGAGCAACTAGCTGGAACCTCAACGCACTCACAAGATTATTTGCCCAACTATCAGAAAACGTTTTCCTTTTCTTTCCTTTTTAGCTATAATATTTAGTATGCAATAAAATAGAAATGAGGACCGTTTATGAAAAAGAAGAAACTTCTTTTGCCGATCTTATTGCTTGCTCCTGCCTTCCTAGCTTCTCAGGTAGTTGCAGATGAGCAAACAGCTCCAGAAACTAACCTTGAAGTAGCTGCTGCTTCCACAAATGCTACAGATGCTGCTACTCCTGCTTCAACAGAAGCTAATACAGCTACTTCAGAAGGCGCTACAGAGAGCTCAGCTGACTTGCCTGAAGCAAATATCCTTCATACCAACGATGTCCATGGTCGGATCGTCGAAGAAAAGGGTGTGATTGGTGATGCTAAATTAGCCGCAGTCATCGATGAAGAACGTGCGAAAAATCCATCTACTTTGGTCGTAGATGCTGGAGATGCCTTCCAAGGACTACCGATTTCAAATAGTTCAAAAGGGGAAGAACGAGCTAAAATTTTGAACGAAATTGGCTACGATGCTATGGCAGTCGGAAACCATGAGTTCGATTTTGGTTTGGATGAGGCTAAGAAATACAAAGAAATCTTGAACTTCCCACTTCTCAGCTCCAACACCTACATCAACGGTGCTCGCTTATTTGAGGCTTCCACCATCGTCGATAAAGATAAGAATGTCGTTGGGGATGAGTTTGTCGTCATCGGGGTGACAACGCCTGAAACAGCCACTAAAACTCACCCTAAGAATGTCCAAGGTGTAACCTTTACAGATCCTATTTCAGAAGTAAACAAGGTCATCGATGAAATTGAGGCACGCGCGACTGCTGAAGGCAAGACTTACAAAAACTATGTTGTCCTTGCTCACTTGGGAGTAGATACTACTACACCAATCGAATGGCGAGGATCTACCTTAGCTGAAGAACTTTCTAAAAACTCAAAACTGAAAGGAAAACGCGTCACCGTTATTGATGGGCATTCCCATACTGTTCAATCAACCACTTACGGAGACAATGTCACCTATAACCAAACCGGTAGCTACCTGAACAATATCGGTAAAATCACCTACCAAGCCAACCAATTGCTTGGTAACCCTCAACAAATTTCAGCTGCTTCAACAAAAAATGTCGTGCCAAATGCCAAAGTAGCTGCCATGGTCCAAAAAATCAAGGAACAGTACGATGCTGAGAATGCAAAAATCGTTCGTGACAATAGTCCGGTAGAACTAAACGGTCAACGGGAAAATGTCCGTGTCCGTGAAACCAACCTAGGAAATGTCGTGGCAGATGCCCTCTACGAATATGGACAAACTGGTTTTAGCCATAAGACAGACCTTGCTGTAACCAACGGTGGCGGCTTACGCGAAACCATCGCCAAAGACAAGCCAATCACCAAAGGAAGCGTCATTGCTGTTCTTCCATTTGGGAATACCATCTCTCAAATTAAAGTAACTGGTCAGAATATTGCTGATATGTTTGCTAAATCTCTTGGATCCATTTTACAAGAAAAAGATGGCAAAACGGTTCTTGACGAAAACGGTCAACCCCTTCTTGAACCAAGCGGTGGCTTCCTCCAAGTCTCTGGAGCAAAAGTTTATTACGATACAACCCTACCAGCTGAAAAACGCGTCCTCTATATCGAAATTAAAAACCCAGAAACTGGTCAATATGAACCGCTCAACCTTGCTAAAGATTATTACTTGACTACTAATGACTTCTTAGCAGCAGGTGGGGATGGCTACACCATGTTAGGTGGAGCTCGTGAGGAAGGTCCTTCCATGGACGTTGCCTTTGCAGATTACCTTGCTAAGTCAGATCTCACAGCCTATGTAACCATCAATCCAAATTCTCGTACCATTTCTATTTCTGCTAGCAAAGATACAGATGGAGATGGTGTGGCAGATATTGAGGAAATCAAACAAGGAACAGATCCTGCTAATCCAAAGTCCTACCCAGGAAGCAATAACCAACCAGTTATCCCATCTACCGGTAAAATGGATCAAACATATATTCCAGCTCTAGTTGGTACGAATTCTCCTAATCAACTAGCTAGCCAAACAAAGAATACTTTTACATCTGCTAAGGACGATACACAGATCAAAGCCAACAACCATCACCTGTCCTTCACCTCAGCAAAAACATTTAAACCAGCAGCTACAAGCCTACCAGAAACAGGAACAGCCGACTCTCCTGCTATCTATATGCTCGCTCTGTTGACATCCATCCTAGCCTTCTTTGGTCTTAAGAAAAAAGAAGAAAACGAATAGTCACTGTAAAAAATAGTCTGGAACAACATTGTTCTCAGCCACAAAAAAGCTAGAGATTTCCAATTATGGACCTCTAGCTTTTTAATTTTGAGTAGTTTTCTTATTGTATTTGAGGTGATTATCGGCCATGAGTACTAATCCCATGTCATTTTTTACCTGACGCTTGGATTTCTTTTACTTTTAAGAGCTGATACCTCTCATTCACATAGAGCCCCTTTTATGGAACCAAGTCAGCTTGTTCTGCCTTATAAACCATATTTTCCTGTCTAAAACCTGTTGTGCTATGCCTATGTTTGAGGTGATCAAACTGGTATACCCAACTCTCTGGATGGGTGTAGGTATCAGTTGTTTCATCGTAAGTCCAATTATCCAAATTCCTATCAGATTCTTTGTATCTTTCTTCTGTTCCTTGTCAAAAAGACTATATTTAATAAAATGCTCAATACCCATCCTATCCAAGGTAAGAAGAATCTCCACGCTACCGTATCCCGCATCGGCGACAGCTCTTTTTAACTCATGTGGATAGGTTTCTAAAAATGGCAACAGCGTTCTGGTATCTGTTGGATTTTGATAGATGTCATCGTGAAGGACGAACTGATTTTCAGTAGCGATTTGTAGGTTGTAAGCAGGTTTGAGTCCTACGCTTAAATAAGCTTCAATTTCCCTCGTTCAGCTTCAGATAAGTGCTTGTAGGATTGATTTGTGGTAGGATAATTAGCAGACATGTTCAACTTCCTTTATACTGTTTTTCGCAACTCTAGTATATCAGATGAACATGTCTTTTGTGTTGCACTTCATTTTACAACAGGGCATGTGGTCTGTTTTCAGAAAAGGTAATTTTCTAGACAAGTAGTTGTTGAATAAATAAGACAGGTTCTATTCATTAACCTATCAACCAACTCTTTAGTTTGTAAGTTGGCATCTTGTATACTGAAAAAGAAACAATACTAATCAATTCAACTTACTTGACAAAAGCGTTGCTTAGTGATTTAATATACCCCATAAGGGTATATCGGAGGTGCCTATGTTTCACTTATTTACAAAAATTGATAGTATTTCTACCAGCGAATTAGAAGCTAAACTCAAGGAACCAATTCAGCTACTGGATGTGCGGACGCCTACGGAATTCCGTAGAGGCCATATCAAAAACGCCAAGAATGTTCCTCTAACCGAAATCGGAGCTTACACACCTGCGACAAATGAAACACTTTATGTCATTTGTCATTCCGGTGTTCGAAGCAAGATGGCTGCTAAAAAGCTCAAGAAAAAAGGCTATGATGTTATCAACGTCCGAGGTGGTATGAGCGCTTGGCCTGGTGATGTTGAATAAATAAAAATCAAAAAGAGCAATTGGTCTAATTTCAAGAAAACCAACTGCTCTTTTAATCATTTGTTCACTATTTAAGAGAAACGTATGTTTTTTATTACTTGCGTTTAATCAAGTATTTAACCGCCTTTTCCAATCTTTCCTTCTGTGCTTGAGGATCCTCTAAAGGGTCGTTAATACAAGTTGTTAAATTCTCCGTTATCATCAGTTCAATAATACGATCAACACTGGACCGCACTGCTGTTAATTGAGTAATGATATCAATACAATCACGCTCTTCCTCCATCATTTTTTGAATACCTCGCAATTGACCTTCTGAGCGTTTGAGGCGTGTAATGTACTTTGATCTTGTCATATCTTTATCCTAAAACGATTTTTCTACATTATATCTCTAATACAGTCCTTTGTCAAAAGGAGCACTTATCTTAAAGACAAAGACTTCTAGTTCTCCACTCTGACTCTCGTTATAATTCCATCTTTATCTGTAATGGAGAATTCAGAAAGAGAAATCCAGTGGGTTCTAGCCTTGTTTCTCTGAGCTTGCGTAAGCAAATTGCCCAAAAACTCTTTATTCTCAACTTCAACCAAATAGTAGGCAAGACCTACCATTCCATTCTCACCAGGAGCTAAGTTTTTACCACCCCATTCATTTACTGCTAGATGATGGTGATAATTCCCTGATGCTATCCAACTGACATGTGGAATCGTGAATTTATCCTCAAGACCTAGAGACTCTTGATAAAATGCACATGCCTCTCGGCTATTTTTAACAGATAGGTAAACATGGCCCATGCGAGTGCCTTCTGCGATCACAAAAGGATCAAGTTCTTTGCCTAATTCATAGATATCTTGCGCAGACAGCTCTTCTGTGATCCCAGTAATTCGACCATCCTCACGAATATCCCACTCGTTCACAGGCTTGTCTCTGTTGAGTTCAATGCCATTGCCCTCTAAATCTTCTAGATAGACAGCTTCACTATAGCCATGATCAGCTCCGCCAACTAGTGGAACCTTTAGGTCTAACAAGCGTTTAAAAATATTTGCCAGATCTTATCAACTTGGATAGGATGGGTATTGAGCATTTGATTAAATAAAGTCTTTTTGACAAGGAACAGAAGAAAAAATACAAAGAATCTGATAGGAATTTGGATAATTGGACTTACGATGAAACAACAGATACCTACACCCATCCAGAGAGTTGGGTATAGCAGTTTGATCACCTCAAACACAACCATACCACAACAGATTTTAGACAGGAAATTAGGGTTTATAAGGCAGAACAAGCTGACTTGGCTTCACAAAAGGGGCTCTATGTGAATGAGAGGTATCAGCTCCTAAAAGTAAAAGAAAGCCAAGCGCTTTTATCTGTCGAAGGCAGTCACATCTTTGCCCAACGCAAGGTTGATGTGGAACCTGTCTTTGGGCAGACAAAGGCTTGTTTGGGTTACAAGAGATGTAATCTAAGAGGCAAATGACAGGTTAAAATTGACATGGGATTGGTTCTCATGGCCAATAACCTCCTCAAATACAATAAGAGAATGACTCAAAATTAAAAAGCTAGAGTTCCACAATTGGAAATCTCTAGCTTTTTTGTGACTGAGAACAATGTTGTCCCAGACTATTTTTTATTTCCTGACTACCAAATCCATCTCTTACTGTTTCTTTAAAAGGTTTAGATTCGGATTTTTATGAGCAAAGAGCACGACCTCAATAAAGGTTCCCACTTGGAAGGCAAAGAGCAAGCCTACCAAAATATTGACCCGATGGTCTGTTTCATAGAATGGGGAATTCCATAAGAAGTGATTGGCCACCGTGGAAACTACACACCAGAGACCAAAGAGCTTTTCTTTTTGCTTGGTGCACTGAGACAGGATGAGAAAGGCTCCAACAGATACAACAGCTGTGTAGACTGCATGAGATGCTAAACCACCAGAAATGCGGTTCACTGCCTCTGTTACTGCTGAGAGGTCTCCAGTTCGCGTTTGACGCGCCACATAACCTAGATCTTCAATGATTTGGAAACCAAGACCAGATCCAAAGCCGGCAATTAAAATCGATTTCAAATCCTTACGACCCAAAATCAAGAGGATCCAGAAGGCCACTAGAGCTTTAAAAAATTCTTCAGCAAAAGGGGCTGTCAAAGCATCTGTCCATTTATTAAAGGTACTAACATCCTGAATGAGATGGCTATTGAAATGGTCAATGAGGCTGTTCCCTGAAAAGCTGAGCCAGCCAGCAACAAAACCACCGCCAAACATGGTCGCCCACAAAACAAGAAGAGGAACCTCAAATCTTTTTGCAAGTCGCTTAATAAAGAGATAAAGAGGAACGACAATCACCGCTAAAACGAGCAGATTTAATACCAAATCTCTTCCTGCTACTTGGTTAAACTCTTGTTGAGAGAGAGAGCCTAGCTCAAACTCCATCCCAATCCCTGCTAAGACCAGAAATAGGAAGAGCAATATTCGTTGAAACTTATTCATCCTTCTTACCTCCCTTTGCTTTCTTTGATTTGATGAAGAATATTCCTACTCCTATCACTGTCACAAGGGCTAAACCAATCGTAATGACGAAGTCATAGTCAAACGGTACTAAATTGATCTCTTCTTCTTGGTTTGCATCTTCTTCATCTGTTAAATCGTCAATAGCACCTTGTCCATATTGAGCAATCACCTTTTCTTCTGCTTCTTGACGAATTTCTTGCAGACGATCAAAGGTCTTTTGAGCTCGAGTCATGCTTGTTTCTGTCGCTTTTAGACTCGCCTGCTCTGGCTGTGAAGCGAGGGCGATTTGTTCTTGATCACTGATTTCTTGCTCAGCCATCCATTGAGATTCGAGGCGTTCCATTTCAGTACGGATGGCTCCATCTCCGAACAAATCAGGATATTTGGCAACTAAATCATTAATGCGAGACATGGTCCAATACCAAGATTGGGGATTATAGGCTGTTCCTAATTCTTGATAGGCTTGGTAGGTATTGGTGATATTGCCATAGTAAGGCAGGTAAGGAGCATTTCGTGGGCTTCCCATCGCTAACCACATGGTTCCCCCACCTGCACTATCAGGAACATTGTCCTTCAATTGGAAAATATGGGCTTCCATGACATTCGGGTTCGAAATCGGGTATTTATAGACTTCATCAAACTTCCCTTTTTCTGGAATCCCTTTTCCATCTAACTCCATTTGATCTTGAGGTTTGAAGTCTGTTCCTTCTAACCGATTGCGTTGGAGATTCATCGCATCTCGTAGCGTCAATTTCCGATCCGTTGTATGCATCAAGTCAAAATACTCGTCATCGTAGTTCACATCTGCATCTGGATCCAGTGACTTAATACCAGACCAAACACGAGAACGATCTGCCTCATGCAAAGGAGGATTGTAGGATTGGGAAACATGGAACTGGCCATCGATTTCTTTATAGGTTCCTGCATCACGGGCCACTTTTTCAACATCCTTCGAGGCAATAGTCCGTTCCTTATCTGAAAAATCGACATGTCCTAAGAAGAAGGTATTTGGAAAGACTGCATAACGATCTTCTGGGAAGAGAATCGCTACATATTGGTGACCAGAAAGGATCTCCATGTACCAGATTCCTTCCTTGTCCGCAATCGTCACAATATTTCCTTCTGCTGCCCCTTTTTCTTCCACAATTTTCGCAATAAGCTCGACTCCTTCACGAGCCGTTTTGACACTTGGAAGAACGACAGTGGTGAGGGCAGACTCAGCCAAGCCGTCCTCTACATAAGGATCGACCTTTTTAATGTTGTCATTTGCTGAAGCTGAGACGGTCGCTGAGATGGACACTCCATGTTCATTAAAACCAGCCTCATCAAATACACCCTGTTCTGGTGTAACATCTGGGACAGCTGTATATTTATAACTTACTTCTGGGAGCTCATACTTAAAACCATTGGTGGCATCTTCAAAGACATCCCCTTTCTTGTTATAAGTTCGTTCTCTGACCACAAAGTTCTTATTGTGGTTCGGTTCTAAGTCCTCCGTACGTCCGTACAAAGCATTCCCATCTGCTGTTAACTTTTTACCGATGATAAAACCTGTACAGGCCTCTACCGGTTGGGCAAAGAGGAAGAGAGCAGTGATCAAGCCCAAGGCTGATCGAGCATAACGTTTCTTCATATTGAACTCCTTTAACTAGATATTAACCGTATAACCTCTTTTAGTATACCTTCTGAACTAAGATTTGGCAAGCGCTTACAACGACTGTAATCAATTAGTAATCTATCTGAAAATTATTTGACCTTCAAATTATCTAACAACCTTCTCTATCTAACTGTACACTAAAAAGCTTGGAACTGCTTCCAAGCTTTTTCTGAATAATCTCTACCTTTTTAGGAAAGAATCAGGCTCGCGACAAGGGGACTTATAAAGACGTAGAAAACGCCAGTTATCCCAATTGCTAAACCACCCATAGCTCCGGCTACTTGACCATACTGAAAGGCTGTACCAGTCCCTACCGCATGACCTGTACCCCCAAGAGCCAAACCAATGGCAACAGGGTCCTCTACTTTTAGGAATTTAAGAATCGTTGGTCCTAGAACACTTGTCAGGATACCTGTCGCTACAACGACAACCAGGGTAATGGTAGTAATTCCCTGCATTTTTTCAGAAATCCCCACTGCCATAGCTGTTGTCACAGACTTTGGAAAGAGGGAAATAGCTAGAAAGTACTTCATCCCAAAAAGCTTAGCCAAGACAGCTGTAAAAAGTGTGTTGACTACTACTGCTAGAAAACTACTAAGAAGAATACTCTTGGCATGGTGTTTCATCAAATGAAAACTTTTATACAAGGGAATTCCCAGGACAACCGTTGAGGGCACAATCAAATTACTGAGGTAGGTCCCGCCAATATTATAGGCCTTATAGGAAATCCCTGTCAGCTTTAAGAATCCAATGATCAAGACCGTAGCAACTAAGAGGGGGGTCGTGATCGGATGGGGAAAGCGACGAAAAACCATCATCCCAATCAGATAGGCAAAGACTGATAAAGAAATCCCAAAGAGAGGATTTGACCACAAACTTTCCATTATTTCTTTCCTCCTTCATAATCCCCTTCATACCGAGTCTTGATAAAACCGACGACTAAAGCAATGAGGGTTACATTGATGATGATAGCCCCTAAAATAATCAATACGATAGGCAATAAATAAGGCTGGATAACATCAAACTTATCCATAATCCCAACTGCTGGAGGTAAAAATAAAATCGTCATATTGGCTAAGAGAAAAGATCCGACCAGATTCACATGGCGGATACGAAGCCATTTCAACTGCAAGCAAAGAAATAAAATCAGTAGACCAATAATACTTCCTGGAATTGGCAAATGAAAGAGGGTCGATATCCCTTCCCCAATCAAAGAGATGGTAAAGATAATCATCAGTTGAACATAGAGTTTCACGCGCTTCTCCTCAAAATTCTTGAAAGATACACTAACAGTCTACTCCTTTTCTGTAAAAAATCAAGTATTTTCAGTAAGTTTTCAGATATAAAAGACAAGGACGACTGCAAGAGTCTCCTTGTCTAGTGAGGCTATTATTTTTTCTTGGCTAGCATGGTCGCAAAGCGTAAGGCAATTCGATTGCCATCTTCATCACGTCGGTGCAGATGCCCTGGATTTTCATTGTATTTAATGAGTTCCCAATCCTTGTAGTAGTCTGCTAGCTCGCCTTCCTTAAAGGTAAAGGAAAAAGGAACCTGGCAAGAATAGTCCTCTGTATCCATGGCACAAACGATCAAGTTATAGCCACCTGGATTGGTCTGGTCTTGCATATTTCGAATAATCGCTGGAATGCGATCCGCTTGCAAGAACATGAGGACAACCGTTGAAACAATCAAGTCATAACTTTGTTTTAGGTTCGCTGAGTTGATATCATAGAGTCCCACAGTCATTTCCAAATCTTCTTGCTCTACAATACTTTGTAGGATCTCTAGGGCCAATTCATTTTGATCGACTGCTGTCACTTCAAAGCCATGTTGGGCTAAAAAGAGGGCGTTTCGTCCTTGTCCACACCCCAAATCCAAGGCCTTGCCTGGAGAAAGGGACTCCATGGCTTCTAGCACTTCCGAATGGACGGGATTGCTATTATATTTTTTGGGGAAATAATCTTTGGGTTCACAGTAGAATTCCAAAAACCATTCCACATCATCTGTAAGGGCCTCTACGCGGTGCCAAGCTTGCGGTTGTGCCATCGGGTTATCCGCACCTGCCTCAAAAATATGGCTGGCTACTTCTTCCCCATCTTCCGTCAGCTCAACAAACTTGAGTTTTCCTTTGAGAACGGTAATCTTTCCCCAAGTACCTACTTTGGTATTGTGTTTTCTTTGGACTGCTTCAGGCATGGTATCCTTGGTCCACAAAGGCATCCGTTTATAGGCAATTAATTTTTCAGGCATCCGTTTCTTCTCCTTCTTTCTATCTATCCCTATCATACAAAAATTGCATGCAAATAACAATAAAAAGAGTGGAATTACAAGCTCCTTTTGTGAAGACTTCTATTCCACTCTCTTAGAATCTAGTTGAGGCAGGATGCTGATTTAGCAGTCTCTGTCTACTTATTCTTCATTTTCATTCTTTTTTGATTTTTTAAAGTAGAAACCTGCCAAGCCAAATCCTGCAAGTGCCAAAACTCCTAAGACGGCAGACAAACTGCTGTTTGAATCACTTGCCTTGCTAGATGATTGACTAGAAGCTGTTTCTTCCTTCTTATCTGTTTCTTTCGATGCATCTTTTTCAGCTTGAGCTGCTGCTACCAGATTGGCCTTGTTATAGCCATCATAAACAAAGTCTGCTTCCAAACCTTTTTCTGTACGAATCTTATCTTCCATCTCACTTTCAACTTGCTTGATTTGTTTGAAGATGGTTTCCGCACGTTTAAGTGAGTCGCTAGTTACTTCGTCTGCAGTAGCTTTCGCTTGGTCATCAGTGAGTCCACTGTATTTTTGATCCAAAGCCGCTTGTTCTTTGATCCAGCCTTTTTCCATTTCTTTCCACTTCTCTTGGATGCTGTTGCCAAAGAGGTCTGGGTATTTCATGACCATTTGGTCAATATGCCAAACAGCCCAATACCAAGAAGTTGGATCGTATTTGGCAGAGCGAACTTTGAATGGTGCGTAGGTATCGTTGACAATACCATAGAATGGCACATAAGGCGTGTTCCGGCTTTGAGCGAGACCTAACCAAACGACACCACCAAATGGTGTTGGCAAGTCCTTCTTAATTTGGTATACGTGGGCGTTAATGACGTTTTCATTTCCTAAAGCATATTTGTATTTATTGGTATCGACTTCTTTACCTGGTTCCACTAAGTCATCTGGTGTGTATTGTTTGAGGTGTTCGAACCGGTTCCGTTGTTCAGCAAACACATCTTCTAGACTATACTTTTTAGAAGGATCCGTTGGTTTGCGCAAGAGATCAAAGTGCTTATCATCATATTTGATGTCCGCTTTAGGATCCATCAAAGTAATCCCTGCATAGGTCCGTGAGCGGTTGCGTTCGGTATATTCATCTGGACCATATGAGTCTGCAATATGGAAGTTACCATCTTTATCAGTCTTGTAGTGGTCTGCCTTTTTAGCAACTGCTTCCACATCTTTTGAAGCAATGACATTGTCCTTGTCCTTGAAATCCACATGTCCTAGATAGTAGGTATTGGCAAAGATGGCATAGCGGTCTTGAGGGAATTTGATGGCTACATATTGGTGACCAGAGAGGATTTCCATGTACCAGAGTTCATCTTTATCTGCTACGACAATGATGTTTCCTTCGGCAGATCCTTTTTCATCAAGTACCTTGGCAACCAACTCAATTCCTTCACGAGCTGTTTTGGCACGTGGGAGAACCAAGTCTACCATAGCAGCTTCAGCCAAGCCATTTTTCACAAGTGGATCTGCTTCTAAAATCTTATCGTGTGGGGTTGCAGATACGGTAGAAGTCATGGAAACGCCCGCTTCGTTAAAGCCGTGTGCTCCGAAATTCCCGTTGGAACCATCTCCATGGGCTGCATCATAAGTTGCGGTATATTTCATTTCATGACTCAAGTGGGGATAAGCAAAGCCGTTGGATTCGTCCTCCAACATATCCCCATCCTTATAGTCTTTGGCAGGTACCACTTCGTAAGTTTTATTGTGGCGACCACCATCGGGAGCATAAGGATAGTCTTCAGTCCGCCCAAAGAGCATGGAACCATCTGTCGTGAGTTCCTTCCCAACAATGAAGGCTGAGCAGGCCTGCGCAACTTGAACTGGAATCAAGGCAAAGGCCATCAAAGCAATCATCAGTTTGACCAGTAGTTTTCTCATAGTCGATCTCCTTTATGACTACAAAAGAGGCTAGAAAATCATTTTCAAGCCGACGAAAAACAACTATACCAACGCTACCTTCAGTATACTCTTATCCAGATAATAATACAAGCGGTTTCAAGAAAGGAAATTTAAAAATAGGAACAGTTTTCAGCCCTTGCTTCAGCTGTTCCTATTTCTTACTTTAACGCGTATTGTATTGCTTCATGACACGAGCAATGTCACGATTTTGCTCCCGCCGTTTGATAGATTCACGTTTGTCATAATCGTGCTTCCCTTTGGCTAAGCCCAGCAAGAGCTTGGCGTAGCCATCCTTAAGGTAAACCTTAAGGGGAACTAGAGTCATCCCTGTTCCTTTAGTCTCCTGCTCCAACTTTTGAATTTGCTTCTTATGCAGCAAGAGTTTGCGACGACGCTCTGGGTCTTGGTTCCAGATATTGCCTTCCTCATAGGGAGCAATATGAACATTGCTGAGCCAGACTTCCCCATTTTTGACTTGGGCAAATCCATCCTTGAGGTTGATACGAGCTGCTCGAACACTCTTGATTTCTGTACCAGTCAGGACCATTCCTGCTTCAATGGTTTCAACAATTGTATAATCGTGGCTTGCTTTCTTATTTTGTGCGACGACCTTTCCCTCGCCCTTTGCCATGCTTAGCTCCTTTCTTAGCTACTTCCTTGTAAAAAGGTTTCTTACTCTTTTTCTTCTTGTCTTTTGAAGAATGCTTGCGCTTGCTCTCTCTAATGCCTCCTTGCTTTCGTTCTTCTTTCTTAGAAGAAGCGCGCTTAGAGTGTCCATTTCGATCTTTACGACCCGATGTTTTAGTGACTTTTTCAATCAAATCCAGCTCACTTGGGATATAAGAAAAATCAATCTCGCCAGTCATCTTATCCGCTCTTTCGACCCTGATTCGGATCTCCTGACCGACACGGAAGGTCACGCCTGATTTTTCCCCACGCAAGGTCAAATCTCGCTCGTTAAAATGATAAAAACCAGGTAAGGTGGTGATGTGGATCAAACCTTCTACGGTATTTGGCAATTCAACAAAGAGACCAAACTTGACGACACTGGACACCAAAGCATCGTACTCTTCGCCAACATAGTCCTCCATGTACTCTGCCTTCTTCATGGCTTCCACTTCCCGTTCCGCATCAATGGCGCGGCGTTCCCGACTAGAGGATTGGCTAGCAATATCTGGAATGACCTGTTCAAAATGACTAGCTACTTCAGAATCTATTCCATACTCTCGCACCATGCGGTGGACTAATAAGTCTGGATACCGGCGAATCGGACTGGTGAAGTGAGTATAGAACTCAGCTGCTAGCCCATAGTGGCCGTGGTTGTGCTCGGAATATCGCGCTTGTTGCATGGAACGGAGCAACATCATAGACAAGACATCAGCATAGGGTTCCCCTTCTACCTTCTTTATGATGTCCTGCAAGGTTTCCTGACTCATGGAACTAGCAGTACCATAAATTGGAAGGCCAAAACTAGAAGCATAATCGATAAACTTTTGCACTTTCTCTGCTTTGGGTTCTTCGTGAATCCGGTAAATAAAGGGAAGTTTTCGTTTGGCAAAATGCTCAGCTACTGTCTCATTTGCAATCAGCATGAAGGATTCAATCATCCGTTCTGCAACCCCACGTTGGCGCAAGACGATGTCTACTGGTTTTCCTTGAGGATTGACCAGGATTTTAGCTTCACTGGTATCAAAGTTCAGGGCGCCTCGTTTTTCCCGCATTCCTTCTAGGATCTGATGAAGACCAACCATGGCTTCGATACTTGGCACAATGACTTGGTATTCCTCACGCTTCTCTTGGTCCCCAGCAATGATCTCATTGACATCGCTATAAGTCATCCGGAAGGTGGTTTTAATAACCGTTTGGGTGATCTGATAACGAAGGACCCGACCACGCTGGTCGATTTCCATAATGGCAGATTGGGTCAAGCGATCCACTTGAGGGTTTAAGGAACAAATCCCATTAGAGAGACGCTCTGGTAACATGGGCACGACACGGTCTGTCACATAGACAGAGGTCGCCCGGTTGAGGGCTTCCTTGTCCAAGGCGGAACCTTCGGTCACATAGTAAGAGACATCGGCTATGTGAACGCCAAGTTCATAATTTCCACCCTCCAAGCGTTTGATGTGAACCGCATCATCCAAGTCCTTGGCATCGGCACCATCAATGGTAAAGATGATTTCATCTCGAAGGTCCAAACGCCCCTCCATATCCTTCTCACTAGGCTGGTCTGGGATGCTTTCTGCTTCTTTGAGGACCGCTTCTGGAAATTCTGAGACAATATCCATAGACTCCAAGACTTCCAAGACATCGATCCCAGGATCTGTCACATGCCCAACCACATCTTGTACTGAGGCTACAAAGTAGTTGTGCTTCCGACTTGGATACTGTTCAATAGCTACCTTGAGAACTTCCGTTCCCTCTAATTGTAGGGCAGGTTTTTTTACGTAAATGCGTTGACTAATCTTTTGATTCTTTGAAAGGATGTAGCCTGCATATTTGGGTTTTTCCTCATCCAAAACGATTTGTCCGACGACTGTTTGGAGGCTATGCTCCAAGACATCAATGATTTTCCCCTCTGCCGCTGTCCCCTTTTGCCGATCGGCGACCTTGGTGATTACAACCTCAACTGTATCCCCATCAATGGCATGGTTGACATCATTTCGTCCAATAAAAAGGTCCTCTTCTTCCCCCTCTAAGCTGACAAATCCAAAGCCACTCTTATGAGCATGGAAAATCCCTTTCACAGTAATGACGCCTTTTGGCTTGGCATCAAGGAGACTTAAAAAACCATTTTCTTCAAAGGTTAGTTGACGACGTCGCTCCATCAGCGAAATGGTCTTAATCAGTTCACGAAAACCTTTGGCGTCAGTACTCCCAATGGCTTGAGCCAATTGATCAACCTGAGCTTTTCCCTCCTGTTTTAAATAATCAATAATTTTACTTTTCATATCTTGTGCTGGTCACCCAGCCTCCTTTATTTTCTTTCTTTCAGAGAGATTTCTTTACAAGTGACAAACTCCCTATCAAACGACCTATAGATGAAAAAATAGGCAAAGACAATGTCTAAGCCTATCTTATTTACTGGATAATACCATTAGAATCATCGCAATCAGTAACCAAAGGAAAATCATGACTCCTGTTAAACGTTGCATGACTGCTTCGAATCCACGAGCTTTTGAACGTTCGAATAAGTCATTTGAACTTGCATCGAATACGTTGCTAGATTGATTTTTAGTTGGTTGCATGAAGATAGCAATAACAATTAATACAGATAGTACCAATAAAATAGTAATCAACGGTTTAGTCATAATTAAAAAACTCCTTAAAATCTTATCTATTTTACCATAAAAATCATTTTGTTTCAAGATGTAATGTCACTTTTCTCTCTTTGGGACAATACTTCAAAACTTCAATTTTTTCAGGGTGTGTCTTCATATTTTTACTTGTCAAATAATTCTGACTACCACAGCTCGTGCAGGTTAGTTGTACTTTAATGCGCACTGATTTCTCTCACTTTCAAATACTTTCTAAAGATGAATAAAAGGAAGGCCAAATCTATAAAGGCTAGGATAGCAGTCCCATAGAATACCCAATGGTAATTGACATGCATGGCAATACTAGAGCCCATCAGGGGACCAAGAACTCCCCCAACATAAAAGAAGAGCTGATTGTAACTAAAAATCCGAGAAATTCCTTCCTTGGGAGTCATACGGTTTAAGAGAGCCGTCACTCCGGGCATTAAGGCTCCTGTTCCAATTCCAAATAGGAAGCGAAGAAGGCCTAATTGAAAAGGGGTCTGAGCAAGTGCACAGAAGATATAGAGGATGCCACTATAGAGAAGAGCTAAAAGTAAGAGGCGATGGTTGCCAATTTTATCTCCGAGCTTTCCCATCCATCCCGATGTCAGGATACTGGAAATCCCCATCGATGATACGATCAGTCCAGATACAAAAATAACATTGTCGCTCTGGCCAAGTTCTCTCACATAGAGTGGAAGAATGGGAGAAATGGACTGACCGATCATCTGAATGGTCATACTGGTCAAAAAGAGTCCCAGTAAAATGTCCTTATGCTGGATAGAAGCCAGTAATTCCCAGCTTGAAAGGTGCTCCTCTTTCGATATTTGTTGGTAGTCTTCCTCAATGCCCCACCAAGTCAAGACAGAGACGAGAAAGAGGAAAAAACCAACGAGGAGAAAGACATTCCGCATACCAAATTGCTCTGCGATCAATCCCCCCAACAAGGGGCCCATCAAGGTACCGGCAACGGTTCCCGTCGATAAGGTTCCTAGAGCATATCCAGATTGATTCTTTGGTACCTGACTGGCAATGAGAGCCGTGCTATTAGGCACAAAGCCTGAGAAGACACCATTTAATAAGCGTAGGAGCAGCAACCAAAAGACGGAAGGGACAAAAGCAATTCCTCCCATGGTCAAGGTCATAGCAATCGAGGCTCTCAACATCATGGGTTTCCGACCATAACGGTCCGCCAAACTCCCCCAGATTGGGGCCATTAGAGCGGAAGTCAAAGAGGAGGAGGCGACTGCAATCCCAGCATAAAAAGGAACTGCCGGACCTTTCACCCCCAACTCCTCAACAAAGAGAGCCATAAAGGGAACCACTAACGAAAGACTGGCACCTACGAAAAAACAGCCAATCCAGGCAATAAAAAGATTTTTACGCCAATTGATTTCCAGTGAAATAGGATCATCTTCTTTCTATTTGTTCTAAAGCCCGATCGATTTCCTTATAGAGGTGATCACGCTGGCTATTGTTATCGATCACGAGATCGACAAGAGCTTTTTTCTCATCTAGAGGCATCTGGGCTGCCAAACGATCGCGCGCCTGGAACTCCGTTAGGGCATTGCGCTCCATCAAACGTTGCAACTGGGTCTCTTCCGTCACATAGACCAGCCAGACTTGGTCAAACCAGTCCAGATATCCCTGCTCGATTAACAAGGGAATATCCATGAAAAAGAGGTCTTCTGTTGCAGCTAGTCGGTCCCGTTCTCGCGCCAGGGCTTTGCGAATGATCTCTCCTTGTTCTTGGTTGGACCAGGCAATCTCTTTCTGGCTTGAAAAGATGCGTTGAGCCAGAGTAGGACGATTTAAGTCTCCAGTATCTAGGAGGATGTCCCTTCCAAAATGCTCTACCAAAGCTTGATAGAGTTCTCCACCTGGTGCCTGCAGGTCATGGACTACTCGATCAGCATCAATGACAGGATAGCCTTTTTCTTTCAAATAAGAGGTGACAGTGGACTTTCCTGAAGCAATCCCTCCTGTTAATCCGATGATTCTTGCCATCTAGTTCTCCTTTTGGCAGTGAGGGCAAAAATGGGTTCCGCGTCCCCCCAGCTGGGTTTTCTCAATCGGTGTCCCGCAGCGCAAACAAGGCTGACCTGTTTTCCCATAGACCTGGTGTTCTTCCTGCATGGTGCCATCCTCGCCAAAAGCATTGCTGTAGGAGCGAATGGTGGACCCCCCCTTTTCAACAGCCTGAGCAAGCACAGCAATCGTTTCTTTGCGGATGGCTTTGGCTTCTCTAACAGTTAAACTTTGACCCAAACGGGCTGGATGAACCTTAGCTCGATAAAGGACCTCATCTACATAGATATTGCCCAGACCAGCCACTAATTTTTGGTCCAAAAGAGCTGATTTAATGGGTTTCTTTGATTGTTTAAGAGCTGCTTGGAAGGCTGGTTCTTTAAAATCTGCTTCTGTCGGCTCTGGACCAATCTTTTTCGCCAAAAAATAGCTGTCGACAAGCTCAGGTGTGATGACTTCCATGGTTCCAAACTTGCGGACATCTTCATAGACCAGAGTGCTACCATCTGTAAAATGAAAGAAGACATGGGCGTGCTTGCGAAGAGGAACCTCGTCTGGATAAAAGAAATACTTGCCTTCCATTCGCAAATGCGAGATGAGGAACAGATCCGTCAGATAAAACAAGAGGTATTTTCCGCGACGCCCCATGGCCCGAATTTCCTGACCTGGAAGATCTTGGCGAAAAGCATCTAGATCCGTATGAATCATCTTTGGATACTTTACTTCCACTGACTGGATGATTTTTCCAAGAATTAATTTCTTAAGACCGCGTCGGACAATCTCTACTTCTGGTAATTCAGGCATAGAACTCCTTTCAAAAACAAGAAGCAGGCCTTCTGCCCACCTCTTCTTAATATTCTTTTTCGTTGTATCCGAAATCAGCAAGATCCAATTTCTTATCCCGCCAATTTTTCTTGACTTTGACCCAGGTTTCTAGGAAGACCTTGTCCCCTAGCATGAGCTCGATATCCTTACGCGCAAGGGTTCCAATCTTCTTGAGCATGGCACCGCCTTTTCCGATGACAATGCCTTTTTGGCTATCGCGCTCAACCATGATGGTTGCTCGGATATGGACCTTATCTGTCTCTTCATCCCGCTTCATAGAATCCACTACTACTGCCACAGAGTGGGGAATTTCTTCTCGCGTCAAGTGCAAGACCTTCTCGCGGATCATTTCAGAGACCAAGAAGCGCTCTGGGTGATCAGTGATTTGGTCAGCCGGGAAATATTGGAAACCTTCTTCTAAGTTTTCGCTCAAAATATCAATCAAATGCGAAACATTGTTTCCTTGAAGGGCTGAAATCGGCACAATTTCCTTGAAATCCATCTGACTACGGAAGTCATCGATTTGCGCCAAGAGTTGATCTGGGTGAACCTTGTCAATTTTATTCACCACCAAAATCACAGGAACCTTAGCAGCCTTGAGGCGTTCGATGATCATGTCATCACCTTTCCCACGTGGCTCGTCTGCTGGCACCATAAAGAGAACGGTATCCACTTCTCGAAGGGTGCTATAGGACGACTCTACCATGAAGTCTCCAAGCGCTGTCTTGGGTTTGTGAATCCCTGGGGTATCGATAAAGACGATCTGTTCCTTATCGGTCGTGTAGATTCCCATAATCTTATTGCGCGTTGTCTGCGCTTTATCACTCATGATGGCAATTTTTTGCCCCATGACGTGGTTCAAAAAAGTTGACTTCCCGACATTGGGACGTCCTAAAATGGCTACAAAGCCTGATTTAAATGTCATAGTTTCCTTTCTTGAGGGAATTCTCCCTCTTATCCAAATACCAAAGCCCACAACTTGGGCACAAATATGATGAGACCTGTCACAAAGGCAAAGCCCGAAATAACGAGAACCGCTCCTGCCGCCATATCCTTGGCATTCTTTGCCAGCATGGAGAAATGGTAATCGCTTGCCAAATCCACTACATTTTCAAGAGCAGAATTCATGATTTCAAAGGCAATGACCAAAGAAACACTTAAGAGTAGAAAGAGCCACTCTGTTGCTGAAATGCCAAAAAGGAAGCCTGCAACAATCGCTAAGATAGCTGAAAGTGCATGCTTACGCATATTTCGTTCCTCTTTAAAGGCTGTGAAAATCCCTGTTAAAGCAAATTCAAGACTGGCAATCAGTTCTCGATTTTTCCATTTTCGTTTATTGTCTTGTGAGTCCATAGGCTGTCAAAATCTCTTCCTGTAAGCCAAACATTACCTTTTCTTCTTCCGGCGTATAGTGATCATAACCGTTGATATGAAGGAAGCCATGCACTGCTAAAAAGCCCATCTCGCGCTCAAAGCTATGACCATACTCAGCTGCTTGCTCACGCGCCTTGTCTACAGAAATAAAAAGCTCTCCAATATAGGTATCAAACTCTGCCATCATCTCGGCTAACTCTGGATGGTCTTCTAAATCTTCTTCCGAAAAAGCAATGTCCATCTCTGGTTTGTATTCCAGACTGATTACATCCGTTGGGCGATCCGTGTCCCGGTATTCCAAGTTCAATTCATGGCTACGTTCGTTGGTTACAAAGGTCACTGCCATTTCCTTGTCTTCTTTGCCCAATTTTTTTGCAGCAAATTCTAAAATTTCCTGGGTTTGTTTGATCATTTCTTCAGAGACTTGACCGGTCTCATCAACCATTTCAATATACATCTTGGATCACCTCACTATCATTTCAATTATAGCATAAAAATAGCGTATATACTAGAATACACGCTACTTTTACTATTTGAAGAATGCCCTTTTATTCAACCGTCTGTTGGATAGCTTGCATCTGGGCATAGATGCCACCATGAGCAATCAAGTCTGCATGTTGCCCACGTTCGACAATGCGCCCTTCTGATAGAACCAAGATCTGATCTGCATCTTGAATGGTCGATAAGCGGTGGGCAATAATAAAGGTCGTCCGGCCCTTTTGCAGGACTGCCATAGCCTTCTGAATGATCTCCTCTGTCTCCGTATCAATGTGGGAGGTTGCTTCGTCCAGAATCAAAATTTTCGGGTTCATGTAGAGGGTCCGCGCAAAGGAAATCAATTGGCGCTCCCCGCTTGAGAAGGCAGATCCCTTTTCAACCACTGGATGGTCGATTCCTTTTTCTAATCTCTGGATCATAGGCAGGGCACCGACCTGTTTTAGAGCATCCAAGACGCGATCAAGGTCGATATCTGTTTGACTCATGGCCACATTGCTAGCAATGGTCCCTGAGAACAGATAGGGATCCTGTAAGACAATTCCCATATGGGAGCGAATACTCTCTCTAGAGAAATGGCGAATATTCTGGCCGTCGATCCGGATTTCCCCCTCCTGCGGATCATAGAAACGATAGAGCAAGTTCATAATGGAGGATTTACCCGAACCGGTATGGCCAACCAAGGCAAGGGTTTGACCCGGATGAGCTTGGATGGAAATGTCCTTCAGAACTGGCTTGCCTTCTTCATAGGCAAAAGTGACCTGATCAAACTCCACAGCCGCCCGATCTATTTGGATCTCTTCGGTTGCATCTGCCTCTTCCTTTTCATCTAGGAAAGTCAAGACCCGCTCCCCTGTTTCCAGAGAGCGCCGGATATCTGGAAGACGGCGGATCAAATTGGCCATGAGATCAAAAAGCTGAATAACATAATTGAGATTGATAAATAAGAAACCTGCAGTCATCCCCAAATCTCCCCCAAGATAGGATAGGCCTGCAATAGTTAAAATTCCTGCAATGACGATGTATTTCAAGAATTCTGTCAGGCTCCAAGAGGCAATGGAGTCTGCTAGAACCAAACGATCATAGGCCACAGTCATCTTGTCTGTCGTCTGATCAAACTCATCAATCACGCGCTCTTCTTGTCCGTAAAGTTGGATCATACTCGCTCCATGAAGCAGTTCATTAACCTGGGTATTGATCTCACTTCTGGAATCAAAGAAGTCCTTCATGGGCTTGTCCGTCATACGCTTATACAAGGCCTGAATCCCGTAAAAGATAGGGAACATCAAACATAAGAGGAGACCCATCATGGGATTGATAGTAAAGAGAACTCCCATGATAAAGAAGAAACGCATCAAATGAATCACCAAATACATGCAGGAATTGTAAAATTGAGTCCGTAAGGTCTCTGTATCATTAACAATTCGTGTAGCAATTTTCCCTGCTGGCTTGTCATCAAAGTAGGAAATCGGTAGTTGTTGCATCACAAGGAAGGCTTGATCGCGTAGCTGTGCAGTTACCTTATTGCCTCCATGGATCAAAACCCGATTGCCTATATAACTGACAATCTGACCCACAGCCAAAACAATCAGATAGAGGACACCCATAGGATAGAGTGCTCCTAACTCTCCTCCCTGACTCAAGGCTGTCAAGGGACCATCAATCATTTTTTGCAGAATAAACGGCGATAGATCTGACAAAATCGTTGCCAGCAAAAGACAGATGAAACCTAGCCCAAAAATACCAGGAAAAAGGGATAGTTTTTGTAAGAGTCGTTTTAAAATACCCATCTTATTCTCCTTCCTGTCTTTGTTGCCGTTGGTATTGTTCGTAATACCAACCCTCTTGAGCTAGTAAATCACTAGCTGTTCCTTCTTCTACAATCCGTCCTTGATCTAACACAAGGATCCAATCTGCCTGATGGACAGCTGAGAGACGGTGAGAGACTATCAAGGTTGTCTTTCCTTGTCGCTCTCTTTGAATGGTCTCAATAATGGCCTGTTCCGTCTTGGCATCCACTGCGGATAAAGAATCATCCAAGAGGAGCAACTGGGCATCACGTAAAAAGGCGCGTGCCAAGGAAATCCGCTGCTTCTGTCCTCCCGATACAGATACTCCCTTTTCTCCGATCAAAGTGTCCAGACCATCCGACATCCGTTCCAAATCATCTGCGAAGGCTGCCTGAGCGATAGCATCCATGATTTCCTCTTGACTAGCTCCCTTCTTACCAAGGGAAATATTTTCTAAAATAGACTTCGAAAATAAGATGTGTTCCTGAGAGACGTAACCGATTTTTTCCTCAATAGAGCGTCTCACATAGTGTGTAACGGACTCCCCATTAATGGTAAACGTCCCTTGCCCAAGTGGGTATTGACGTAAAAATTGACGGACCAAACTTGTCTTTCCTGCTCCTGTTCGACCCACAATCCCAATGGTTTGCCCTTTATTGAACTGCAAAGAAATCTGCGAAAGACTCTCCTTCTCCGCCATCGGATAGGTAAAAGAATAGTTTTCGAAAACTACCTCATTCAGTTCCTCTAGCCAATCATCTCCATCTCTTTCCAAGTCATCATCCTCTTCGACCAATTCTGACAACTTTTTGTGGGATGTCTTGGCTGTTTGATAGACAAGGATGAAGTCTGCTAGCATCCACATCGGCTCAATCAAGGCCACTAGATACAATTCTAGACCTAGCAGTTGACCCAAGCTAATCTGTCCAGTCTTCAAGAAGTGACCCCCACAGACCAAAAGCAGGACGGTTGAAACCCCGATAAAGCAGAGGGCAAAAGGACCAAAGGCATTTTGAATAGAGGCAATCTTATCCCCCGTCTTGGCCAAACTTTCTGTCCGCTCTTGAAATTGTCGCACCTGACGCTCCTTGCGGCTATAGGCCCGCATGACCCGAATCCCTTCGATGGATTCTAGGACCTCATCATTCAAGTTAGCCACGGCATCACGGTTTTCATCCACATAGATCTCTTCCTTTTTCCCCAGGAGATAGGTTGATAAAACCAGAAAACTCATAGGAATAAAGGAAATTAAACTCAACTGCCAGGAAATCAAGAACATGGCTGGAATGATAAAAAGGAACAAGCCTCCCCCGTAAAGGACAATCAGCATCCCATAGCCGACCATCCCCATCATCCCGTCTACATCCGTGGTAAAACGAGTCAGGAGATCCCCTGAGCGAAACTTTTCATAAAATGGCCGTCTCATAACTACGAGCTTACGAAAAGCTTGCCCCTGTAGCCTAGCCTTGTAATGGACCGAAGCTTGAAACAACTTCAGATGCCAGTAGTAAGCAGAAATGTAATTTAAAAAAGTAGCTCCCAACAAGAGAGCAATATCTCTCGTAAAACTTGCCTGAGTCAAGGTCTGCTTGCTCAGCTGGTCGACTAGTCGTTGAATGACCTGTGTCGGTATTAAAATTGTATAATCATAAATTACTAGGACCACAGCAATGCTGAGATACAGCCACTTAAGCTCCCAGATGTACTTCCATAAAGCTCCTATCATCTTCTCCCCTTTCAATTTGGCACAGAAAAAACCCAAGTAGGAGCTGAGTACGTGCTCAGTCCACACTTGGGCCTTCTGATGCCTGTCACCAATTCAGTTAAGGCAGGCAAAAATGCATACAAAAAACCCAAGACAGACTCCTCCATCTTGGGTTTCATTCAATTTTTTACATAGAACTCAACTGAGATTGGAGAAGTTGTGTATTCAATTGTGTCATCAAGAATGTTACTTTGTTCATGATGGTTTTCTCCTTTCTCTTTGTTGTTCTAACTTTACCACGGATTTCTGTGCTTGTCAACGTTTTTTTGAAAATTGTTGAAAAAAGATCCATAAATAGGCACTCAATTAGAAATTAAAGCACAAAAAAGAAGCCTAGATCCTCTCTAAGCTTCTCTCTTCTTATATGCTAGTTGCCGGGATTGAACCGGCGACCTCATCCTTACCATGGATGCGCTCT
>NZ_JAPJPF010000005.1 GCF_030825805.1 Streptococcus sp. | reverse complement strand
TGGGACGACGAAATCGAATTCTAACGAATGACCGATTTCTGTCCCACTCTCTTTTGTTTTCTATTCTTAACTTCCCCAATTAAGGATCCATCTCATGGTTCCTAGTAAAACTTTGACAAAAAGGAACATAAAGAAGAGTTCCGCAATAAACCAGAGACCTTTCAATAGATAAATAATTGGCTTAATCATGAGTAGAACAAAGATTCCAAAAATCCATCTCATGGCCCACCCTCCATTTCTCACTTTTTTCTATTATACTCCTATTTATAGGCCCTGTCTAGAAAGGACTCCAATACAAAAAGTTCCCTCTAGCAAGCTAGAAGGAACCTTAGTAATCACAATTATTTAACTGCGTCTTTAAGAGCTTTACCAGCTTTGAATGCTGGAACTTTAGAAGCAGCGATTTTGATTTCTTTACCAGTTTGTGGGTTGCGACCTTTACGAGCTGCACGTTCACGAACTTCGAAGTTACCGAAACCGATCAATTGAACTTTTTCACCTTTTGAAAGGTATTCTGAAACAGCTGCAAATACAGCGTCAACTGCTGCTGCTGAGTCTTTTTTAGTCAATTCTGTAGCTTCTGCCACTTTTGCGATCAAATCTTGTTTGTTAGCCATTTAACAAATCCTCCAATTTTTTTTAGGTTTTACCCTTAACATCTCTATCATATCTAAAAAATGCTTTTAGGTCAAGTACTAAACCTGTTTTTATAAACTTTTATGTAGGAATAGATTCCTTTATTGACGGGCTTCTATGCAAATCGGACAAGAACTGCCCAAGCATCTTCACCAGTGTGGGTTTGAATGATCGAACCTGTTTCCAAAACAGAGATTGGGGTTGCAACCAAAGGCTGTAATTGCGCCTTCATTTCGTTAGCAAAGTCAGGTCCACCGGCATAGGAAATTCCTATCTCAGCGATTTCTTTACCGGATAAGTCTTGCGTCAACTCGTCCAACCATTTTTTAAAGGTTTTCTGTCCGCGTCCTTTGACAATCGGTTGCAGTTCATCGTTCTTCATTTCCATGACGACCCGAATATTCAAAAGGGAACTCAATAAACCAGTTACACGTCCAATCCGGCCTCCTTTAACCAGGTTTTCCAAAGTAGAAACCCCAATATAGAGTCTAGAATTTTGCTTGACCTCTTCAATGCGAGCTACAATTTCCTCTACGCTAGCACCTTCTTGAGCCAGTTTTGCTGCTTCGACCACTTGGAATTTCATGGCTTGGTCCGTAAAGCTACTATCGATAACTGTTACATCTGCATTGGCTAAGGTAGCTCCTTGACGTGCAGCTTCCACTGTACCTGATAAGGCATGAGACATATGGATTGCAATAATTTGCGCCCCTTCTTCAGCCAAGTCTTCGAAGATTTCTGCAAACACACCTACTGGAGGTTGGCTAGTCTTTGGAAGGTTTTTACTGGATTTCATCAACTGAAGGAACTCACCTTCGGTTAATTCCGCATCTGAGTAGAGAACACCGTCCACCATAACAGAGAGGGGAACAATGGTAATTCCGTATTTTTCAACAACTTCAGGCTCAATCGTTACGGATGAGTCTGTAACAATTTTTACTTGTGACATAACATTCCTACAATCTTTTCTTAGATATATCCATTCTATTATATCAAATTTTCTAGGCTTTTGTGGGACAAAGTCCTTTTTACTTAATCATCGATAGCTGCAAAGCCATCATTGACCAAGGCAACATCGGCCTTCATTCCACTTTCATCAAAGAGAATGCCATGGAGGACGCCACCATATACAGCCCCGCCATCCATGCCAATCTTCCCATCTTTGGTCACCCAGAGCTCCTTGGTTCCAATCTTTTGATCCAAGAGATAGTGAACCGGGGTATGGCCGAAAACAATGGTCTTTCCTGTCTGATTCAAAGCTTCATGGAAGGGTTGGCGAATCCAGACCTTTTGGTAATCCGACGTTTCATGCCAATCAGGCAAGGTCAAGTCAAGCCCAGCATGCACAAAAATATAGTGTTCTGTTTCATAGACAAAAGGAAGCGAACGGATGAAAGCGACGAGATCCCCACAAGTCTCTTGCACGCGCCGAGCATCCGCCACGCCATCTACTGGAGCCGTGAGAGGACGACCAAGTAGAGAGTTGATGGTCGTGTCCCCACCATTTCGTCGGTAATGGTCATAGCGCTCGGTCGGGTCATCGATCCAGGCTAGAAACATGTATTCGTGGTTCCCAGAGAGGCAGATGGCCCCTTGCTGTTCGACAACATCTTTGACCAGTTCGATAACCTTACGACTATCTTCCCCACGGTCTATCAGATCTCCGAGAAAAACCAGCTGGGACTGACCATCCCAATGGGTCATCAGTTCCTCTAGCATACCAGCTTTTCCATGAATGTCTCCCACTACGAAATAGCTTTTCATATCGGTTCCTTTCTTCTTAGGACGGCCGTTTTAGCAATTGCTCTGCCTGCATACGGGCTGCTTCTGTCACATCTTCACCAGCTAGCATCTTAGCGACTTCTTCGACCCGTTCTTCATGACTGAGCAAGCGAACGGTCGAAACCGTTGAAAATTCATCGCTCACCTTTTCGATAAAGAATTGGTAATCGGCTACTGCAATGACCTGAGGTAAATGAGAGATGGCTAGCACCTGACCATAACGTCCAATCTTATAAATCTTCGAAGCAATGGCCTGCGCCACCCGACCAGATACCCCTGTATCCACCTCGTCAAAGACAATACTGGTCTTGCCTTCTTTACGTGAAAAGGCTGACTTGATGGCCAACATAAGACGGGACAACTCCCCACCTGATGCTACTTTTACCAAAGGTTTAAAGTCCTCTCCAGGGTTGGTTGAAATATAAAACTCAACCGTTTCGTTTCCTTCCCGATTAAACTTAGATGGGGTAAAACGCACTTGGAAACGAGCTTTTTCCATGTAGAGATCCGCCAATTCCTGCTGGATCTCAGCTTCCAGCTCTTGGGCCAAGGCATGACGCCCTTGACTCAGTTCTTTAGCCAAGGCAACCAACTGTCCTTCCATAGACTTGAGTTCTTTTTCCAAGTCTTCAGAAGAGGTTCCTCCTCCTGTTAATAGGCTATACTCCTTGCTAATTTGCTCTAGGTAATCAAGGACATCCTTTACCTGACCACCATATTTACGAGTAATTGAATGGATCAGGTCTAGTCGAGCTTCCACCTGCATCAAGCGGTTACCGTCAAAGTCCAATCCATCTACCAGATCCTCCAAGCGCTTGGTCAAATCCTCCAGAGTATAGTAGGTCTCAGCCAGTTGATCAGATAAGGTCTTGTAGTCTGGATCGTACTCTTCGATGCTTTGCAAATCATTCATAGCCGACCGCACATTGCTAAGACTGGAGAAGTCTTCTGCATCTAGCATGGTATAAGCATTACTTAGGGTATCTGCAATCATCTTATGATTGAGCAGACGTTGCCGTTCTTGCTCTAACTGGACATCTTCATCCAGGGACAGGGCTGCCGCCTCGATTTCCGAAATTTGGTATTCCAGCATCTCGATCCGAGCTTGGTTTTCCTGGTTATTTTTTTGGATCTGCAAGACCTGCTTGCGCAAGGACTTATAATTCTCAAAGGTCTCTCTATAGGCCTTCTTAGTCGCAAAAAAAGTATCCTCCCCAAAGCTATCCAGCATAGCGATATGCAAGGGAGCCCGCATCAGTTCTTCCTGATCGTGCTGGCCATGAATATCTACCAAATGCTGGCCAACGGCCTTGAGAACGGAGAGGTTAACCATCTGCCCATTGATCCGGCTGACACTCCGACCATTCTGGAAAATTTCCCTGCGAATAATCAACTCCTCTGCCCATTCTAAGCCCTGTTCCTCAAATAACTGCTGAAGGGCAGGATTTTCGTCAATGGCAAAGAGGCCTTCAATCTCAGTCTTAGGAGCTCCGTGGCGGATAACATCGGTCGTCGCCCGGCTCCCCAGCATCATATTCATGGCATCGATAATGATGGATTTTCCTGCTCCAGTTTCACCGGTTAAAACCGTCATCCCCGTTTCAAAATTCAGAGCGATTTCTTCAATGATGGCAAAGTTCTTAATTGAAATTTCTAATAGCATCTCTCTCCTACCATTCCATCAATCGTTGTTCGATAAACTGAGCCTTTTCTTCCGAGCGGGCCACAATCAAAATACTATTGTCGTCTGAAATCATGCTAAAGATGATGTCATCAAAATCTTCTTGTAGATGCCGCTTGACTAGATAGGCTGTCCCTGGGACAAGCTTGAGGTTCAAAAAGCTCCCCATGCGTTCAAAGGATTGAAGATTATTTTCTGCTAATTTTCCACTATGTTGGACGCGTGGCAATTCGTAGACATAGGCAGAACCTTTTAAAGGCGTTTTAATAATCCCCAACTCTTTGATATCGCGGGAAACAGTCGCTTGTGTCGCAGAAATTCCAGCTTCCCTCAGATGTTCGACAATGGTATCCTGAGTACCCACTTTATTTTCTCGGATAAAGCGGCGTATTTTTTCTAATCGGTTTTGTTTACTATTCATGTTTAAAGTCAGTGTGGGCTTTTTCGACAACTGCCGCAAACTCTTGCAGTTGAAGACGATCTTGCCCAGTATTTTTTTCTAGATAAAGTAAAAATTCAATATTGCCATGGCCCCCTTGGATCGGTGAATAATCCACTCCCAAGACGGAGAAGCCATGTTCTAAGGCAAAGCCTTGAACCTGTTCCAGGACGGACAGATGGACCTTGGCATCCTTGATAATCCCATTTTTCCCAATCTGCTCCCGACCAGCTTCAAACTGGGGTTTGACAAGAGCAACCACCTGGCCTCCCTCTTGTAAAATCCCATGGAGGGCTGGCAAGATGAGGTTGAGGGAAATAAAACTAACATCAATGCTAGCAAAGCTTGGGGTTTGCTCAAAATCCTCAGACGTCGCATAGCGGAAGTTGAACTGCTCCATCGAGATGACACGAGGATCCTGACGAAGCTTCCATGCCAACTGATTGGTCCCTACATCCACTGCATAGACCAAGGCAGCCCCATTTTGGAGCATGACATCCGTAAAGCCTCCTGTCGAAGCCCCGATATCCAGTGTGACCTTATCCTGCAGATCAATCTCAAAAAGGTCCAAGGCCTTTTCTAACTTGAGACCACCGCGACTGACATATTTGAGTTTTTCACCCTTGAGTTTTAATTCAGTCGCTTCATCAATTTTTTCACCTGGTTTATCGAAGCGTTCGCCATTATGGACCGCAACGACCAAACCGGCCATCACACCGCGTTTGGCCTGCTCCCGGGTTTCAAATAGTCCCTGCTTGTAGGCCAGTACGTCAACTCTTTCCTTGACCATGAATTCTAAGTCTTTCTATTATGTTCTTGATTCCAGTCCCTTCGAAGGAAACTTGATTAGAGATGTGATCGAGCAAGTCCTCACAGGCATCCAACTCCCGATCCAAATAAGCCTGCGCTCCATCTAGACCAAGTAGTGCTGGATAGGTTGATTTTTCAGCCTGCAGGTCCTTCTGAGGGGTTTTTCCTAAAGAGTCAAAATCGGCTGTCACATCCAAAATATCATCCCGAATCTGGAAAGCCAACCCTAAATGGAGGCCAATTTCCTCTAAGAGAGTCGCAACAGCTGGCTCAAGCTCTAAGAGGATCCCCGCAGCTTGGAAAGGATAGGCTAGTAGTCGTCCCGTCTTATTGGCATGGATGACCTGCAACTGGTCCAAGGTTAGGCTCGCTCCTTCCCCTTCCATATCCAAGACTTGGCCTGCCACCATCCCAGCTGTCCCTGAAGCATCCGATAACAGAGCAATCAGTTGCACCCGGATAGAAGCTGGAAGGTCTGCCTCTGCCACACAGCCAAAGGCATCTAAGAAGAGCGAGTCTCCTGCTAAGATGGCTAGGTCTTCCCCAAACTTTTTATGGTTGGTCAATTGACCACGACGATAATCATCATTATCCATGGCTGGTAAATCATCATGAATCAAGCTTCCCGTATGAATCATTTCAAGAGCGGCTGCCACCTGAAAATGAGCTTCAAGGATGGGAGCATGAAAGGCTTCCAGCAACTCCAATAAGAGCAAAGGTCGAATCCGTTTCCCCCCTGCATGGACTGAATAGAGGATAGATTCTACCAAGCGGGGAGCGATTTGTTTAGCCTCGTAGAAACCTTCTATCGCTTTTTCAACCCCTTGCAGTTTTTCTTCTAGAATCATACTAGTTCCGTTTCTGAGCCATCTGCTTGCATCACCTTGACCAAGGTCTTTTCAGCCTGATCAAGTGTTTCTTGCAAGTCTTTTGATAGCTTCATTCCTTTCTGAAACTCTGAGATGGCCTCTTCGAGGGGCACTTGCCCACTTTCCAACTTTTGGACAATAGCTTCCAAATCAGCTAAATTTTCTTCAAATTTCTTTTCTTTCGACATGCTTTACCTCTACTTCTACTTGCCCATCCCGCATGACTAGCGTCAAGGCATCCTTTTCTTTGATTGTATCCACGCTATCCAAAACATGATCTCCAGCCTGTACCAAGGCGTAGCCTCTAGCCACAATGCGACTGGTATCCAACATCAAGAGAGCTTCCGATAGGCGCTTGGCATCTGCTGCTTTTGTCTGGTAGAGCTCCTTGACTTTCAAGGTCAGCAATCGCTCCATCTGGAGAATCTGGTCTCGATAACGCTCGAGCTGATGCTGTGGCGCTTGGGAAGCCAATCGATGGCGGAGTTCTTGTAACTGGCGGCTATTTCTGGTAACCGACTCTGACACAGCCTGTTTCAATCGCAACTGAATCTGATCCAGCTTTTGCAGGTAAGAATCGTACAGCCGCTCTGGCTGACGGAAGATGACCGATTGGCTTAGTTTTTTCAGGCGTTCTCGATGATAGACTAGGCGATTGCGCATAGCGGTTGCCATCCGCCCTTCCTGCTTCTGCAAATGATTGAGCAGGTCCAACTTGGTCACAGGCGTTGCCAACTCAGCCGCAGCTGTAGGAGTTGCTGCCCGGCGATCTGCGACAAAGTCTGCTAGAGTAGTATCTGTCTCATGCCCTACACTGGAAATAATGGGAATTCTAGACTCAAAAATAGCCCGCACAACTGGCTCTTCATTAAAGGCCCACAGGTCTTCGATGGAGCCACCACCACGACCGATGATCAAGACATCGAGGTCCGACCGATCATTGGCCTTTTGGATATTGGCGACAATTTCTTGGGCAGCTCCCTCTCCTTGTACCTTGGTTGGAAAAAGGAGAATCTCCACGCCCGGAAAGCGCCGCGAAACAGTCGTGATAATATCGCGAATAACGGCCCCACTCTGACTGGTAATAACCCCAATTTTCTTGGAGAACTGGGGGATAGCCTGTTTGAACTTCTCTTGAAAAAGGCCTTCTTCCTGGAGTTTCTTTTTCAACTGCTCAAACTGAATAGCTAGAGCACCGACGCCATCTGGCTCCGCCTTTTCGATGACAATGGAATAACTGCCACTTGGCTCATAGAGTTGGATCCGACCGATGACATTGATCTTCATGCCTTCTTCGAGCTCAAAGCCGAAACTCTTATAAATCCCAGCCCAGACAGTCGCCTGGATCACAGCTTTTTCATCCTTTAGAGAAAAATACTGGTGATTGGGACGCTTACGGAAATTCGAGACCTGACCCGTCAAATAGACCCGCTCTAGATAGGGGTCCTTATCAAATTTTAACTTGAGGTATTTGGTCAGACTGGATACCGATAAATACTCTGACATAGTTCCCCTTTCACACGGAAAATTCTAGTATAAATTATACCAAAAATAAGCGGAAAAATCTGATTCTACCTACGGAAAAAGCCTCAGATTTCATCATCTGAGACTTGATTTTTTATTGGCAGTTGGAAAGGCAAATTTCCCTCATCCATTTTGGAATTTCTTTACTAATCGCGGTCGGTAAAACCACGTAGGCATTCTTGCTCAAATCGTCTGCAATGCCCGAATGAAGGTGACTGGCAACTACCACGCGCTCATAGAGTCCAACTTGCGGAAATTGACCCGCAAAGCCCGCAATCATCCCTGCTAAAGTATCGCCCATACCACCCGTTGCTTGATAGGGGCCTCCAACCGATAGTTGGTAATAATCTGTCTGCCCTTGTTGCCAGATCTTAGTCTGAGGACCCTTTTGGACTAAAATACTTGCTGGAGGAAGTTGGGACAGAGACTGCCTTGTTGCTTCTTCCCCTTGATCTCCGATTGCTAGCCCGGACATGGCCTCCCATTCTTTTTGATGAGGAGTAAAGACCAGTTGAGCTGGAGGAAGAGAAAGTCCTAAGCGAGTATAGAGGCTAATGGCCCCACCATCTAGAATGAGCACTTGATGAGGTTGAACTCTTTCAAAAACAAGTTCTACAAGGTGTCCCCCTAGCTCATTGGCATTGAGTCCTGGTCCCAATAAAATGACGCCTACTTTTGCGATTTGCTCAGCCAATAATTCTTGGTCCGTCACAGCAAATGCCATGGCTTCAGGTAGCTGACTATGAAGGGAAGGGATATTCTCTCGGTCTGTCGCTACCGTGACAAGTCCTGCTCCACTATGAACCGCTGCGAGGGCTGCCATAATAATGGCTCCACCATAGGGATAGGTCCCTCCAATCAAGAGCAGACGCCCATAGTCTCCCTTATAGGAGTCTGAATGACGGCTAAGGATAACTTGTTGCAGCAATGTTTGGTCAACTCTTAACATAAGCGTCCCTTCTTTCTCCCTCTATTTTACCACGTTTAGGCTAAAAAAAGGCAGGAAGCGAAGTTCCTACCTTAAAAATTTTTCTAAACATTCTACAGCTACAAACACTGTCCCGAATCCATCCAAGTTCGCCTATTTTTTCAAAGCCCGAACAGCTGCCTCATAGGTCTGAGACATGAGCATGGTAATCGTCATAGGACCAACGCCACCTGGAACCGGAGTGATGTGACTAGCCAGAGGAGCTACTTGTTCATAGTCCACATCTCCACAGAGCTTCCCATTTTCGTCACGGTTCATTCCGACATCGATAACGACCGCTCCCTCTTTGACAAAGTCAGCTGTAACAAATCTGGCACGACCAATTGCCACCACTAAGATATCGGCTTTTCTAGCAATTTTAGCCAAATGATGAGTCCGCGAATGGGTCAAGGTCACCGTTGCATTTTTTGCTAGGAGAAGCTGGGCCATCGGTTTCCCAACGATGTTTGAACGGCCAATGACGACTGCATTTTTCCCTTCAACATCGATATCATATTCCCGAAACATTTCCATAATCCCTGCTGGTGTAGAGGGGACCATGATCGGATTTCCTGCCCAAAGATGTCCCATATTGAGAGGATGGAAGCCATCGACATCCTTAGCCGGATCAATGGCTAACAAGACTGCCTCATCGTCGATATGGGCTGGTAGAGGCAACTGGACTAAAATTCCATGCCAGAGTGGATCCTGATTGTAGCGGTCAATGAGGGCCAACAAGTCCTCCTGGGAAATACTTTCTGGCAGTCGAACCACTTCACTTCGAAATCCTGCTGCCAAAGCTGACCGTTCTTTATTGCGGACATAGACCTGGCTAGCTGGGTTTTCTCCCACCAAAATCACTACTAAGCCCGGGACCTGACCAGTCTCAGCCTTTAAGCGAGCGGTTTTTTCTGCTAATTCCCCTTGCAATTTTACTGCTAATGCCTTCCCATCAATTACATGTGTCATCTCAATCTCTTTTCTATTCAATATCTTCTCTATTATATCAGATTTGTGAACCTGCTCCTAACACTTCTTGATTAGACAAGGTTATAAGAAGAAACTATAACCATTTTCTTCCAACAAAAAAGAGACTAGATGGTCTAGACTCTTGATTGATACTTCTTAGTACAACAATTCGTAGATTTCCATTGCGATTAAGTCAATGCTATCGAATGTATAGGTCTCACGCGCTTCTACATCACGAAGAGTAAATACTGATCCATTTTCTTCATCATAGTTGTAGGCTACTTCAGCAACTACAACTCCTTCACGTTCAAAATTACGTTTTAAGTTTCCACCGTCTTTTGTCATTGCTTCCAAACGGCTGATAATTCGTACCAAATGTGATTCCATTTTGATTCTCCTATTTACTTTCTACTCTCCTATTCTATCATAAAAGAAGGAGGAAATTCCAATAAAAATCAACTTTTCCGCTTTTTTCCTCTTTATTCCATGCCTAAAACCGGACTTCATACTAAATTCTTGCAAACTTTTAGAATACTGATATAATGAAACTATAAAAGTTTGACTATTTCTGACCAATAGTTTCTACACTTTTTACCCTAGAGAAAGAGGTAAGAGAATGCTTTGTCAAAACTGTAAAATAAACGATTCAACCATTCATCTTTATACGAATGTGAATGGTCACCAACAACAAGTAGACCTTTGCCAGAACTGCTATCAAATTATGAAAACCGATCCTAACAATAGTCTCCTGGCAGGATTAAACCAACAAAATCGCGGAGGGCGGGATCCTTTTGAAGATTTCTTCAATCAACTGGGCAACTTCCAAGCTCCCCAAGAACCTCAAACGCCACCGACCCAATCAGGAGGAGGCTATGGGGGTGGAAATGGCTACGGACAAAATGGGAACGGTCGAGCTACTGGACCAAATAGACCTCAAGCCAAACAACAACCGAAAGGACTCCTAGAAGAGTTTGGAATTAATGTTACTGAAATCGCTCGCCGTGGGGACATTGATCCAGTCATTGGCCGTGACGACGAAATTCTCCGAGTTATTGAAATTTTAAACCGCCGAACCAAAAACAACCCTGTTCTGATTGGAGAACCTGGTGTCGGAAAAACAGCTGTCGTAGAAGGCCTGGCCCAGAAGATTGTCGATGGCGATGTCCCTTATAAATTACAAGGCAAGGAAGTCATTCGTCTAGACGTTGTTAGCCTCGTTCAAGGGACTGGGATTCGTGGACAATTTGAAGAACGGATGCAACAATTAATGGAAGAAATCCGTCGGCGGGAAGATGTGATTTTGTTTATCGATGAAATCCATGAAATTGTAGGAGCAGGATCTGCAGGTGATGGCAACATGGATGCAGGAAACATCCTCAAACCGGCTCTCGCTCGTGGTGAATTGCAATTAGTCGGTGCCACAACACTCAATGAGTATCGTATTATCGAAAAAGATGCCGCTCTTGAACGCCGGATGCAACCAGTCAAGGTGGATGAACCAACGGTTGAAGAAACCATTACCATCCTTAAAGGCATTCAAAAGAAATACGAAGACTACCACCACGTCCACTACACAGATGGTGCAATAGAAGCTGCAGCACTCCTCTCCAATCGCTATATCCAAGACCGCTTCTTGCCCGACAAGGCCATTGACCTCTTGGACGAAGCAGGCTCTAAGATGAATTTGACCCTCAATTTTGTCGATCCCAAAGTCATTGACCAGCGCTTAATTGAAGCCGAAAATCTCAAGGCCCAAGCGACGCGGGATGAAGACTTCGAAAAAGCAGCCTACTTCCGTGACCAAATCGCTAAGTACAAAGAAATGCAAGGGCAACAGGTCACCGACCAAGATACGCCCGTCATTAGCGAAAAGACTATCGAACATATTGTCGAGCAAAAGACCAATATTCCAGTTGGAGATTTGAAAGAAAAAGAACAGTCTCAATTGATTAATTTGGCTGCTGATTTAAAAGCTCATGTCATCGGCCAAGATGAGGCTGTTGAAAAAATTGCTAAGGCTATCCGTCGTAATCGGGTAGGACTTGGAACGCCAAACCGTCCAATCGGTAGCTTCCTCTTTGTTGGACCAACTGGTGTCGGGAAGACCGAGTTGTCCAAGCAATTGGCCATCGAACTCTTCGGTTCTGCTGACAGTATGATTCGCTTTGACATGAGCGAATACATGGAGAAACATGCCGTTGCCAAATTGGTCGGTGCCCCTCCAGGCTACGTTGGCTATGAAGAAGCTGGTCAGCTGACTGAAAAAGTACGTCGCAACCCTTACTCTCTTATTCTTCTAGATGAGGTAGAAAAGGCCCATCCTGATGTCATGCATATGTTCCTTCAAGTCTTAGATGATGGTCGCTTGACAGATGGTCAAGGACGAACAGTGAGCTTCAAAGATACCATTATCATCATGACTTCCAATGCGGGAACTGGAAAAGCGGAGGCTAACGTCGGTTTTGGGGCAGCTCGTGAAGGTCGTACCAATTCGATCCTAGGTGAACTTGGAAACTTCTTTAGTCCAGAATTCATGAACCGGTTTGATGGTATTATTGAATTCAAAGCCTTGTCTAAGGAAAACCTCCTTCAAATCGTCACTCTTATGCTCGATGATGTCAATCAACGCCTGGCCCACAATGATATTCACCTCGATGTTACCGATAAGGTCAAGGAAAAATTGGTTGATTTGGGCTACGATCCGAAAATGGGAGCTCGTCCTCTTCGACGCACCATTCAAGACTATATCGAAGATGCCATTACAGATTACTACCTAGAAAATCCTAGTGAAAAAGATCTGAAGGCTGTCATGACCAGCAATGGAAAGATTTGCATTAAAGGAAAGACCAAACCTGCAAACGAGGCAGAAAAAGTAACTGAATAAACGCATTTAAAAGAGGCTAGGACAGAAGTCCTAGCCTCTCAATTGTCTTTGGATTGTCGAGCAAGACGCAGTGGTTGAGTGGGCTCTACTACGCTGATTTCATCAGCTTTTACAGCCCTACTCAACTGTGCGGAGGTGGGACAGAAATCGAATTCTAACGAATTACCGATTTCTGTCCCACTCTCTTATTTTTATCTCCTACTGCTTTTTATGTCCTTCTATGTTATAATGATAAAAAAATAAGAAGCGAGTTTTAATATGACTGTTGCAACTTTTGGGACAAAAGAAGAAAATGTTGACTATGTCAATCGTTATGGAGTCTATGCGGTGATTCCAAATCCAGCCAAGGATAAAATCATCCTAGTCCAAGCACCAAATGGAGCTTGGTTCCTACCAGGTGGTGAAATCGAGGAAGGAGAAGATCATTTCTTGGCACTCGAGCGCGAACTGATCGAAGAATTGGGTTTCACTGCGACCATCGGCGAGTATTATGGCCAAGCAGACGAGTACTTCTATTCTAGTCACCGCGACACCCACTACTATAATCCTGCCTATATCTATGAAGTAACTGACTTTGTAGAAGCTCAAAAACCGCTAGAGGATTTCAATAACATTGCTTGGTTCCCAATCGACGAAGCCATTGACAGATTAAAAAGAGGAAGTCATAAGTGGGGCATCAAAATGTGGAAATCTGCCCAAAAATTGTAAGCGACTTCTTTCACAAAATAAAAAAAAGTGCTATAATAAATGGAGAAAGAGCTTAGGAGGATCTCACATGAAGCTTATGAATACAACAAATAGTCATGCTACTCTGGTCAAAAGTCAATTAGAAAGTACCGATGCTACCCTTGTTGAGGTCTATTCAGCTGGTAACACCGACGTTATCTTTACCAAAGCTCCTACACATTACGAATTGCTGATTAGTAACAAACACCGTGCCATTCGTGAAACAGAAGTTGAAAAAATTCGTGAGTTCTTTTTAAAACGCAAGATTGATCTTCAAATCATTGACCAATCTGCTATAAAGACCCTCTACTCTGATAAACTGATCGAAATTTCTTTCCCAATTGCTAAGTAAGGTTCTTCTACCTTACTTTTTTCTTTGCTATCTTTTTCAAAAAAACATCCGTTCACCTCGATAATGAGATGAACGGATGTTTTATTTCTGATAGATCATTTTTACGTGAGGGGTAGAAGCCAAGATAAAAGGCTCGCTTACCCTTTGAAAACCTAGCTTTTCATACAAGCCAACTACCTGTTCTTGGGCCTCAATTTCAATGGTCCGCCCAGGAAAGCTCTGTTCACACAGATCCAAAATCTGCTCCACCATAGCCCATCCCAGTCCTTGGCCACGACTGTCTTTGGCTACAGCAACTCGGCCAAAATGAACCCTACCCCCCGTCTCAAAAATACGTGCATAGGTATCTACGCGTCCTTTCGCATCTTGATGAAAAAGGTGAAGAGCTCTAAGATCAATAGCCTCAAGATCATTGTAGATTCTTGTCTGTTCCACGACAAAGGTCTCCAAACGCAATTGAACAATCTCGTAAAACTCTTTTAGTTCTAGTTCTTTAAATTCTTTCTGGTACCACATCAGTTCCTCTTTATTGAAAAGTCGCAAGGAGACTCACTCCCTGCGACTTTTTCATTTCTTATTATTTGGCTTCAAATCCTTCTGCTACTGCATCCGCAAAGTTTTCTTCTACAATGCTTGCACAGTGATCACAGATGGTTGCATGGTAGTGGCGTTCAGCCGTTGTTGGGTCGATACGACGGCAACGGTCACAAACTTCACCAGCAGCCCGTTCAACTGTGAAAGCTACATCTTCAAAGGCCACTGCAGCTTCTGGAGCTGGTCCTTCTGCGATGGTCAATTCAGAGACAATCAAGAGTTGTGCTACATTGCTATCAACAGCTCCAAGAAGGGTTTTCACCACTTCGTTTGGATAAACTGTCAAGTGAGCTTCAAGAGATTTACCGATCACTTTTTCATTACGCGCTTCTTCCAAGGCTTTTTGAGCTTGACCACGGAAGTCCATGAAGGCTGACCAAGTATCCAAGATTTCCTCTTGGTTGGCAAAAGTCTGAGCTTCTGGTAATTCTGACAATTGAACGAATTCTTCTGCTTCAAACTCGAGATAAGACCAGATTTCTTCGGCTGTGTGAGGAAGGATTGGTGTCAAGAGTTTGGTGATTTTCACCAAAATATCATAGAAGACTGTTTGCATTTGACGGCGTTCTAGTGACTTAGCTCCTTCGATGTAAACAACATCTTTGGCAAAGTCAAGGTAGAAGGCAGACAAATCAACGTTGATAAAGTTCACTAGGGCTTTATAGATTGTCAAGAATTCAAAGTCTGCATAAGCATCACGAATGGTCTTAACAAGTTGGTTAAAGCGGATGGTCATATACTTGTCAACGGGACGAAGTTCTTCGTAAGCGACTGCATCCTCAGCTGGGTTAAAGTCAGATGTGTTGGCAATCAAGAAACGAAGCGTGTTACGGATCTTGCGGTAAGTTTCAGAAACTTGGCTCAAGATATCCATAGAGATACGCACGTCGTTGCTTGAGTCTACACTGGTAACCCAGAGACGCAAGATTTCTGCACCAAATTGTTTTTCAACATCGCTTGGAGCAATGGTGTTTCCAAGAGATTTAGACATCTTCTCACCTTTACCATCCAAAGCAAAACCTTGTGACAAGATTTGTTTGTATGGTGCGACACCATGGTTGGCTACAGATGTGATGAGTGATGAGTTGAACCAACCACGGTATTGGTCTGAACCTTCTAAATAGAGGTCAGCTGGGTATTTGAGTTCTGGACGGTTGACCACAACTCCATTCCAAGACGAACCTGAGTCGAACCATACATCCATGATGTCTGTTTCTTTCTTGAACTCACCATTTGGTGAACCTGGATGGGTAAATCCTTCTGGCAAGAGGTCATTGGCATCCCGTTCCCACCAGATGATGGAACCATGTTCTTCAAAGAGTTGAGCCACATGCTCGATGGTTTCAGCTGTCATGATTGGTGTGCCATCTTCAGCGTAGAAGATTGGGAGTGGGACACCCCAAGCACGTTGACGAGAGATAACCCAATCGCCACGGTCACGGATCATGTTGTACAGACGGACTTTACCCCACTCTGAGTGGAACTTGACTTTTTCAATTTCGTCCAAGATTTCTTGACGGAATTTAGATACTGAAGCAAACCATTGTGGCACAGCACGCCAGATGATTGGTTTTTTCGTACGCCAGTCAAATGGGTAGGAGTGAGAGATTTCTTCTTGAGCAAGGAGCAAGCTACCAAGTTTTTCAATAACTGTTGGAACAACCTTGTCATAGAATTGACCTTCGAATTCCTCACCCGCGTTGGCCATCATGATACCGCGTTCATTGACAGTTACAGCAACTTCGAGACCATTGGCAACACCGACATTGTAGTCATCCTCACCAAAACCAGGGGCTGTATGGACGATACCTGTACCGGAGTCTGTTGTAACGTGATCACCCAGGATAACAAGTTCATCTACTGCAGTATCCCATGGGTGCTCTGTCACGATGTGGTTCAATTCTTGACCACGGTAAGTTGCCAACACTTGAACATCCACCCAGCCAAATTTTTCAGACAGGCTATTTAACAATTCTGAAGCGACCACAAACTTACGAGCTTCGCCAGCTGGTTGCACCAAGACATAATCAATATCAGCACCAACAGTCAACCCGCGAGAAGCTGTGATGGTAAATGGAGTTGTTGTCCAAACAACGATGTAAGTATCTGTATCAAGGACACCTTTACCATCTTTGACCTTGTTGGCATAGTAAAGAGATGTTGAAACCAAATCATGGTATTCAATTTCCGCTTCAGCAAGAGCTGACTCAGAAGACCAAGACCAGTAAACTGGCTTCGCTCCACGGTAGATATAGCCTTTGTTAGCCATTTCACCAAAGACACGGATTTGCGCTGCTTCATAGTCAGGCGTCAAAGTTACATAAGGATTTTCCCAGTCACCTGAAACACCCAAACGTTTGAAGTCTTCACGTTGTTTATCTACTTGAGAAAGAGCGTAGTCGCGGCAAAGTTTCAAGTACTCAACCAAGTCCATTTCTTTGCGTTTGACACCTTGTTTGGCCAAGACTTGCTCGATTGGCAAACCGTGAGTATCCCAACCTGGGATATACGGTGCATAAAAACCTGACATAGACTTAGAACGAACAATGATATCTTTTGAGATCTTGTTCATAGCGTGTCCTACGTGGATATTTCCGTTGGCATACGGAGGGCCATCATGCAAGGTGAAATGTGGTTTTCCTTGGTTCAATTCTTGACGGCGTTGATAAAGCTTTGCTTCTTCCCATTCTTTTTGCCAAACTGGCTCTTTTGTAGGCAGACCAGCCCGCATCGGGAACTCTGTCTTCCCTAAATTCAGTGTTTCTTTGAGTTTCATGGTGTCTCCTCTAAAAAAATAATTCTACAAAATAAAAGACCACGACCTCGCCAAAAAGGACGACAAGTCGTGGTACCACCTTCATTCAAGAAAGAGAGTACTCTCTTTCTCCTCTTTTGTCGCTAACGCTGACCAGCGTTAGTGGTTACTCATTTCACCACTAAAATTTGTAAAAGGATCAACCTTAACAAAGGAAGTGCAAGTCTTCCACCATCACCTGCTCGCTAAAACTATTTGATAAGGTCACTGTTTTTACAGATTATAAGATTGAAACAGATTCACGTTGTCCTTCTTCTGGAGCATCGATATCATCAACTTCAGGAGTTTCTAAGACAACATCAATAGAATCTTGATCTTCATGATTTTTTTCTGCTTCTTCCAATGCTTCTTTCACTTTTTCATTCAATCCTTCAAAAGCTTGAGTCGCAGACAATTCACGGTTTACAGCTTCAATATGTTTTTGCAATTCTTCAATTTCTGCGCGTGAGAATTGACGAGTCAAATCAATTGCTTCATCATCGTAGTTATGATGAACTGTTTCTTCCAAAGCTTTTTCGACTACTTCACGGAAAGCTTCATCACTTGTTTGAATATACATAGCAGTTGGGCGAAGAATTTCATCCCATTCTGGTGTATCAATGATGCTCAATTGGCTTTCGATAGTTGATTTCAAGCGTTGGTGGAAGACACGCGTCTTATTCTTCAATTCTTCCGTTTCTACAGCAACTTTTTTGGCATTGTCTGTAGCATGACGAAGAATTTCATTTGCTTTTGCTTTTGCTTCTTCAACTAAATGGTGAGCATCTTGCTCCGCTTGACGAACGATTGTTTCTGAGCGTTCATTTGCCGCATGTTTCACACGTTCTGCTGTATCTTGAGCGATCAATACTGATTGACTCAAAGAGTCTTTCATTTCGTCAAAGTAGTTCAAGCGCTCTTCCAACGCACTAATTTTTGTTTCCAATTCATGATTTTCACGAACTAATTTTTCATAGTCTCGGTAGACCATGTCTTGAAACTCTTCAACTTCTTTAGCATCGTAGCCTCTAAATTTTACATAAAAGCGTTTATCTTTGATTTCTAAAGCTGTAAGTGCCATAGTTCCTCCTTATTTTCTACTGGAAAATACTTCAACCGTTAATTTGTATTTTCCACTTTTTGATAGGCCATTTTCTGATAGTATTTTAAATCGGCCATACTTTCGAACACTAATTAAATCTGCTACTTGGATCATCCGGCTAGGATTATCAATAGTGGCATAGTTTACCTTTACCTGTCCAGACTGAACCAATTGAACAGCTACAGACCGAGCAAGTTTAAATGTAGAAGCTACTAGTTTATCAAGTCGAACACTAGTAACCAATAGATCTTTGAGTTTGGACGGTTCGTCTACGGTGATAGGTTCTCGACAGTCAATCTCACGAATCTTCACAGATGCCTTTGCGATCTTCTTAAGATTCTCTTTAAAATAGGAGGAGAAACGTTCATCCACATAGATATGAATCTTCCCTTGTCCAACTAGAATATCACCAAAAGACTTTCTTTCTATGCCTAATTGATGGAGAAGCGAACCCAAAACTTGAGAGTGACTTAACCGATAAAACTTATCCGGATAAAGAACTTCTAACAGGCTTATTTCAAAATCAGATGCCTCTAACTGATAGTAGCTAGGAGCCAGAATCACTCGTGCATATTCTGTAGGATAGATTTCTGCACTTGAAAACACCTGCAAACCATGGTGGGCACCAATTTGTCGTAAAATATCAACCTGATGTGGATTTAAAAAGGAAGTCAGTTCAAAACTATACTGTTGCTCCACCCGATCTACTAATTCTAGAACTCGATCGATAAAGACGTGGTCTTCTGGACTATAGTGTTGATAAAATCCCTTGGTCATATAAATTGCACCAAAAATTGAAGGACAAACCGTTCCACTACGGATAGAGCAAGTAAGGCAAACATGACTGTAAAGTCTAACCCACCAAATTGCAAAGGAATCTTTCTAAATAGGCTCAAAAATGGTTCGACGATCCGTTGAACCATTTTAGCTAAAGCCGATTCTGATGCATTTGGAAACCAACTAAGCAAAGCATAGATGATTAGTACTAGCTCAAAAACCTGAAAGAAATTTCTAACTAATTGTAGGACAAACATATTAACGATTTCGTTTCATATCAAAGTCGTACTCAGCAACTTCGACATCATTTGGAAGGCGAATGTCTTCAATATTCACAACGACATTGATTGGTGTTAATAAGTACATAGTACTCGCAACACGACGTAGATTCCCGGCTAATACATAGCGAGCACCATCCAAATAATCCAAACATCTTCTTGCTTGAACTTCAGTCATATATTGGAAGTCAATAAGAATACTTTCGTTTGCCAACAACAAGTCAACAATTTCAGTTGCTTCTTCGTATTTACGAGGATAGCGAACATCAATTGTAATCTTTTCATCTGCAGCAGAACGATTTCTTGCCAACTCTTGTTGACGTTGATGAAGTCGAGTAATATTTTCAGGAGATGATTTTTGAGATGAAGCTGATTCAACCACTGCTGTAGAAGCTACTTGTGGACGACTAGCTGCAACAGGAGTAGGTTTCTGCTCCTTGGCAGCTACCACAGCTTTTTGACGTGGTTTTGATGATGGTTGTACTGGTTTAGGGGATGCTACAGGTTGGCTAGCTCCGACTGCTTGAGCAGGCGCTTCTTGCACATCGTACTCATCTCCATCTTCAGTAAAATAATCAATCAATCGATCAAATCTATCTTTAAATGACATAATTCTTTCCTATTTGAAAAATGAGGTCCCAATTCGCACAAAAGTCGCACCGTTAGCAATCGCCACATCATAATCACGACTCATTCCCATGCTTAACTCTGTAAAGGGCATATTTTTCAACTGTTTCTTTTGTAATTCTTTTTGAAGTTGGTGAGTTGCTGCAAATATGGCTTGCAACTCGTCCTGACTTGCCTCAAAAGGAGCCATCGTCATTAATCCAACAATTTGTAGGTTATCCAAGCCTTCTAGTTTAGGAAGAATCGCATCGAGCTCTTCAGGAGCAAATCCATGCTTGCTTTCCTCTCCAGAAATATTGACTTGTATAAAACATTTAATTGGGTGACTCGCCCTTTTTTGAATTTCTTGGGCAAGCTTCATAGAATCTAAAGCATGGAAGTAATCTACATAATTGATAACTTCTTTTACTTTACGACGTTGGAGACTACCAATCAAATGCCAGGTGAGTCCCTCATCTTTTAGAGCTTGGTATTTTTCTAGAAATTTATCAACACGGTTTTCACCGATATGACGGACTCCTGTATCAACCAGAGCCTTAGCTTGGTCGATACCAACATACTTAGTAACAGCAATTACATTCACCTGATCAGTGCGGTTTGCTGTTTCCATTGCTTGTGCAACCTGCGAGAATATACGCTCTTTATTTTCAATCAGATTCATTTTTAACGATTACGGAAAAATGGTGGTGTTTCCAACTCATCATCTTCTGAAGAAGAATCCACATAGCGTTCAACTTGACGACCAGTGCTAGTATCAGACTGACGTACAATGTTTTCACGACGAATGTCCCAATCTCCAAACGCAGATCCACGAGGTGTTTCTTGTTTGGAACGTGATTGAGGAGTAGGCATTTCGATTTCTTCCTTCAAATCAAATTTGCGATCAAATTGTGGAGTTTGTAGGCGTTGTTCACGTGGGCCAGTTTGATAATAACGAGCTGAACTTGGTGCATGAGATGCAATTCCACTAACTTTTTCTACCTTATCCTGACGAACACCAGTTGCAACAACTGTTACGCGAATCTCATCTTTCATTGATTCATCAATGGATGTACCTAGCCAAATGTTTACGCCATGACCAGCTGCTTGGTTCACAATTTCAGAAGCTTCTTCTGCTTCAATCAAGGTCATATCCAAACCACCAGTAACGTTAACGATCACGTCTTCAGCACCGTCAATGGTTGTTTCAAGGAGTGGTGAGTAGATAGCTTTACGAGCTGCTTCAATGACACGTTCTTCACCATTCCCAACACCAATACCCATCAAGGCATTTCCTTTGTTTTCCATAACAGTCTTCACGTCAGCGAAGTCAAGGTTAATCAATCCTGGGCTTGTGATCAAGTCAGTGATTCCTTGAACCCCTTGGCGAAGGACATTATCTGCTTCACTCAATGCTTCGAGAAGTGGTGTTTTCTTATCTACAATTTCTAACAAGTTGTTGTTAGAAATAATCAACAAAGTATCCACATGTTCGCGAAGTTCATTAATCCCTTCGATTGCAAAGTTTCCGCGTTTTGTTCCTTCAAATCCGAAAGGACGCGTCACAACGGCTACTGTCAAAGCACCAACAGCTTTAGCAATACGAGCGATAACTGGTGCAGCACCTGTACCAGATCCTCCACCCATCCCTGCAGTGATGAAGACCATGTCTGCACCTTGCAAAGCTTCTGTCAATACTTCTTCACTTTCTTCTGCGGCTTTACGACCAACCTCAGGTTGACCTCCAGCACCCAAACCACGAGTCAACTTAGGACCCAATTGGATAACTGTTTCTGCTTTTGCACTTGAAAGTGCTTGTACGTCTGTGTTTGCTGCGATGAATTCTACACCAGCAACTCCTTCGTCAATCATGCGGTTGATGGCATTACCGCCACCACCACCGACACCGATTACTTTAATAACTGCACCTTGTGCCGCTGCTGTGTCAAATGAAAATGTCATAAATACTTACACTCCTTAATCAAACATATTACCGATTAAATTCTTCATTCGGTCTGTAAAGGTAGTTTTTTCTTCTTGTTTTTGTTCTTCAACTGGATGTTGTTGCTCGACGTTAACTACAGGCTCAATTTCTTCCGGTACATATGCTGGAACAACTGGTTGCTGTACTGGTCGTTCAAACTGAACTGGTTGCTGACGAAGACGTTGGTCTCCATGTACAGCAGCCTGAGCAAGAATATCTACATCTGTGAGATTTCCAGCATATTCAGACAAGCTAATCACGTGGGCAAAAGCTGGATTGCGGATTCCAATTTGATTTGGAACGTACAATTTCACATTTACACCAAAGACTTCTTGCGCCAATTCTTCAATACCAGGGAGAATAGCACCACCACCGATGATGACAATTCCTCCAGGCAAATCAAGCAAATGTCTTCTTTCAAGATCTTGTTTGATTTGGTCGAAGATGTGTTTGATCCGAGCTGAAATAATCTCTGCCAAATATTTTTCAGATACTTGGACAGGTTCTACTTCACCAATCACCTCAACGTGGAAGACTTCATCACCAACTGATGGAACATAAGCTTCTCCATAGTTGAACTTCAAGCCTTCTGCTAATTTTTGAGAAGTTTTCAATACTTTAGAAATATCTTTGGTAACGTAATCGCCACCCTCTTGATAGATATTTGTAAATTGAAGTTCTTGATTTCGAACAGAAGCTACTGTCGTTTGTCCTCCACCTAAATCAATGACGGTCGCACCAAACTCACGTTCTCCTTCGTTCAATACAGACTTAATCATTGCAAGTGGTGAAATAATGATGTTCTCAACTTGCAAACCAGCACGTTCAACTGTTTTCCGTAAATTATGGAGGACAGTTCTAGGACCAGTATACAAGAGACCACGCATTTCCAAACGGATTCCCATCATTCCACGTGGATCGCGGATTCCTTGGAAACCGTCAACTGTGAACTCTTCTGGAATAAAGGTAATGACTTCACGGTCTGGAGTCATACTCTTTGTCAAAGCAGATCTGACAACATTTTCAACGTCTGCATCCGTAATTTCTTTTGAATCACTGGTTACAGGAATCATTCCTTGAGTTGCTTCAATTTGAAGAAGGTTCGCTGGCAACCCAACGTTCACAAGATTGATTGAAATTCCTGCTTTTTCTTCTGCTTGGCTTACTGCACTTTTAATCGCATTAGAAGCAGCCTCAATATCAACAATAATTCCATCTTTGACGCCAGCACTTTTTGCATTGCTGACTCCAATTACATTCATTTCTCCATTGACATGTTCTGCCACCAATACTTTTATTGAACTAGTACCGATATCTAAACCTGTAAAAAAGCCGTTTCTAGCCATTACACCAGTCCTCTCTCTTTTGTTTTCCTATACGTCAATTAATAGCTCCATTTTAGTTAGAACTATCCAAATTTCATTATAACACAAAAATGCCCATAGTGGGCATATTTTCTTTATTTATTTCAGATAATTTATGAGGGTTTACTCAGCGGGAACTTCTTCGTGTTGCTCGGTTACGACTGCACTCTCATCAGAATCTGTCGAGTTAGCATCAGCTTCTTCTGTTTTGTTCCCTTCCCCTTCTTCTTTTTCTTTCTTTTCCAGAGCTAAAGTGGCCATTGTTTCTGCATTGTAACTATATATACCGGCTTCCATATCAATGACACTGTCATCTTCAATTAGCTTGCGAATTTGATGGTAATATGGCAATTTACGCTTGATTTGAGATACCGGTACTAGGACCTTAGTGCCATCCTTCATGGTCAGTGTCACCAAATCCTTAGTCACCTTGCTCGGTGTCAAGTCCACTGACTCAATTTTATCGCGCACAGAAGATGGTATTTTCCCCAATTGTTTGACGAATTGTCGGACCAATTCTCGATCAGAAAAACGAACGGCTAGGTAAGTCTTAGGAAGCTGATCCGCAGCAACTGGTGTCTCTACCACTTCCCCATTCTCTAATATAGGATAGTGATCTTCCTCCGTCACATAGTAACCAAAGACCTGGTATTCCTCAACCTGAACCTTAAACGTCGTAGGGAAGGCATAAGTCATCGAAATATCTTTGACCCATGGACTTGCCGCCTTCATATTGGCAAGATAGCGATCCCGATTTAAAAAGGTTGTCAAGGTATAATCCCGATCTTGGATGCGGCTTTTTTCAAACAACAAGGTCTGATCCGCATTTTTATTCCCTGAGAATTCGATAATTTTTTGCTTAGCTAAGGGTGTTAAAAGGTAGGCAGAAAAGACTGCAATCAAGGTACTGATCACCAAAACAGGAATAGCTCGATAGATGTGACGTCTCGCAATCTGACCTTCCTTTTTAGCCTTCTTCGCTAGTTCCTCATCTTCGAACCTATCTTCTGAAGGCTCTGTTAGGTAGATGATTTTTTCTTCTTCATCCTCTTCATCTGTTTCGTCAGGAAGTGTTTCTTGCACTTCCTCCTCAGCTAGATCAGCTACATTCTCATCTTCCTCTACTTCTGCAGACTCGCCATCTTGCCCATCTGCTTCTGGATCTTCAGAGGGAGTTTTTTGATTCAGAAGTTCCTGTCTTTCCTTCTCTTCTTGTGCCTTCTTTTCTTTTTCTTCTTGCTCTTCTAATTGTTTCTTTTTTTGATACTCCTGGTTTCGTCTCTGCCATTCAGAGAGCTTTGTGACTTCTTTAGGAGTATTTTGGTTCTTCTTATCCGTCATTTTTTCCTTTTATTAATTTCTTGATGAACTAGACTGTAAAATTCATCCAAGGAAAGCAATTCATTCGAAGCCTTCATCGCTTGATGGTAGCTTTCTGCCCCTTGGAACATTTTATCCATCGTTTCTTGCAACCGATCCATGCTCAATTCTGGCTCGGCGATGGTTTCTGCATAGCCTTTTTCCACAAAATATTGAGCATTTTCAATCTGATCTCCCCGACTAGCTTCTTTCCCTAGGGGAACGATGATATGGAGCTTATTCATGGCCAAGAGTTCAAAAATCGTATTGGCACCACCACGAGTCACTACTAGGTCTGCCTTTTGGAGCAAAGGAAGATAGTGATCCGTCACGTAATCCACGCGATAAAGATGAGGTGCTTGTTCATTCAAAGAGGAGTCCCCTGTCAAATTAATGACATTGTAGCTTGCCAACAAGGCTTCTCGATATTTTGTGACAAACTCATTGAACACTCGCGCGCCAGCAGAGCCACCCACAAAGAGGAGGGTTGGCAACTGTGGATCAAATTGAGCAAATACTGCTTCCAATTCTTGTGGGATTGGAAGTTGTTCCTGACGAACCTTGGTCACAGCTCCCACATGTTGGGCTTTCACTAGGCTTTTCGGCTGCTCAAAGGTTGTGAACATTTTTGTCGCAAACTTATAGGCAATTTTATTGGCCAAGCCCATGGAACGGTCGGATTCATGGACCAATACAGGAACAAAACAGAGTCGTGCAGCCACTACCGGAGGAACAGAAACGAAGCCTCCTTTAGAAAACAAAACCTGTGGCCGTACACGAAGCATGATCCAAATTGATTGGAGAATTCCCCAGAAGACCTTGAAGATATCCAACATATTTTGCCAAGAGAAATAACGGCGCAACTTGCCCGTCGCAATCGAATGGAAATGGATGTCCAAACCAGACTTCAAAATCTCTTGGTGTTCAATCCCTTTCTTGTCTCCAATATAATGAACTTCCCAACCATCCTCGATGAAGCGAGGGATGAGGAGAAGGTTCAAGGTCACATGCCCAACTGTACCTCCCCCTGTAAATACTATTTTTTTCATATTAATTTTTCAACTCTTCTACTGTTTTAAGGAACTCATCGCCCCGTACTTCAAAATTCGCGTACATGTCCCAACTGGCATTGGCTGGACTAAGCAAGACGATATCGCCCGGCTCAGCTAATTCAAAGGCTTTGCGCGTTGCGTCTGCCACATCCGTCGCATCTAGATAGGACACACCCGCTTGATCCGCTGCTCGTTTCACCCGTTCAGCAGACTCTCCAAGGATGATCATTTTTTTAAGACCAGTAATATCTGGCACCAATTCGTCAAACTCATTGCCTCGGTCCAAGCCACCAGCAATCAAAATGACATGAGCGTTATCAAAGCCAGACAAGGCTTTTTGGGTTGCTAAGATGTTGGTAGACTTGCTATCATTGTAGAATTTCACCCCTTCAATCTCAGCTACATACTGCAAGCGGTGCTTCACCCCGCCAAAGGCTGATAAGGTTTCTTGGATAGTTTGATTGTCAATGCCACGAAGTTTGGCAACTGCAATAGTAGCTAAAGCATTTTCTACATTGTGGCTACCTGGTACTCCGATTTGGTCTGCTCGCATAACGGCTTCACCTTGGAAGTAAAGGACACCATCCTCTAAATATGCTCCGTCTACCTTTTCTTGGGTTGAAAATGGCACCACAGTAGCCTCTGTTTGCTGAGCCAAGTCTTTGGCTAGATCTTGGTTAAAGTTTAGTACCACAAAATCCTTGGCAGTCATATTCTTTTGAATCGCCCATTTTGCAGCTACATAGCCTTCGAAAGATCCATGGTAATCCAAGTGGGTCGGCATCAAATTGGTAATGACTGCGATTTCTGGATGAAAAGCTTCAATCCCCATCAATTGGAAAGAAGATAATTCCATTACCAATGTGTCTTTAGCTGTCGCTGTTTGAGCGACTTGACTAGCTGGAAAACCAATATTTCCAGACAAGAGACCGTTTTGTCCAGCAGCCGTTAATACTTCTCCAATCATGGTAGTGGTGGTTGTTTTTCCGTTTGAACCAGTGATTCCGATGATGGGTGCTTCTGAAATGAGGTAGGCCAATTCAACTTCGGTCAAAACAGGGATGCCTTTTTCAAGGGCCCGTTCAACCATAGGATTCGTGTAAGGAATTCCAGGGTTCTTCACCATCACTGCAAAGTCTTCATCCAAGAGTTCCAAAGGATGTCCTCCTGTTACGACTTTGATTCCTTCTTCCAGCAAGCTTTGGGCTGCAGGATTTTCTTCAAAGGCTTTGCCATCATTCACCGTTACGATAGCTCCTAGGCGATCGAGTAGTCGTGCTGCAGATTCTCCAGACTTAGCCAATCCTAAAACAAGGACTTTTTTATTTTTAAATGTTTCAATGACGTTCATAGCATTTTTCTCTCCAATTTGTTCACCTTCTATTTTACCCTTTTTTAGACAAATTAAAAAGTCTAAAGACAGCAAAAATGACCTCTTCAGCATCTTTCATAAAAAAAGAGTCGCCATGATTTTATATCACAACAACTCTATTTTATGGAGACAAGCTCTCCTGTTTATTCTGATTTATCCAAGCGTTTAGAAGACTTGGTCGGCAATCGCGAAATATCAACGAGGGCCAGGTAGCCTACAAAAGCAAGGAAGGCGCCCACAAAAAATTCTGAAGGCAATTGGAAAATTTGGAAAATCGCTAAGCAAAGGAGGATGACCAAAGAGACCAACAATACGACTAGGGTAACTACATTCAGAGTTCCTCTGATGCTCTTTGGAGCTGCAAAAAGGTAAAAAAGGAGGATCAAAATACCTATAATTAAATAAACCATTTTGTCACTCCTTTCTTATTTCTTATTCAGCTGCAGCTGATTTTTTCTTTTTGTTTGCTTTTTCGCGCTCTGCCTTATTCAAGATTTGTTTACGTAGACGGATTGATTCAGGTGTTACTTCCATGTACTCATCGTCGTTCAAGAACTCGAGTGATTCTTCAAGCGTCAAGATACGAGGAGTCTTGATAACCGCTGTTTGGTCCTTAGTAGCGGAACGAACGTTAGTCATTTGTTTAGCCTTGGTGATGTTAACAGTCAAGTCGTTCTCACGAGAGTTTTCACCAATGATCATGCCTTCGTAAACCTCAGTACCTGGGTTAACAAAGATAGTTCCACGTTCTTCGATAGACATGATAGAGTAGGTTGTTGCCTTACCAGTATCGATAGAAACAAGGGCACCACGGTGACGTCCACCAATTTCTCCTGGAATCAATGGCAAGTATTGGTCGAAGGTATGGTTCATGATCCCGTAACCACGTGTCATTGACAAGAACTCAGTTGAGTATCCAATCAAACCACGCGCAGGAACAAGGAAGACCAAACGAGTTTGACCGTTACCTGTTGCAATCATATCCAACATTTCACCCTTACGCTCAGAAAGGCTTTGGATAACAGATCCTTGGTATTCTTCTGGAGTATCGATTTGCACGCGCTCAAATGGCTCGCACTTCACACCGTCAATTTCTTTAACGATAACTTCTGGACGAGATACTTGAAGCTCATATCCTTCACGGCGCATCGTTTCAATAAGAATTGACAAGTGCAATTCCCCACGTCCTGAAACTGTCCATTTATCTGGTGAGTCCGTTGGATCTACACGAAGAGAAACGTCTGTTTGCAATTCTGCTTGCAAGCGCTCTTCAACCTTACGAGAAGTCACCCATTTCCCTTCACGACCAGCAAATGGTGAGTTGTTGACCAAGAAGGTCATTTGAAGAGTAGGTTCGTCGATGTGAAGAACTGGAAGAGCTTCAACTGCATCTGTTGGAGTGATGGTTTCCCCAACGAAGATGTCTTCCATACCTGATACGGCAATCAAGTCACCAGCCTTAGCTTCTTGGATTTCACGACGTTCCAAACCAAAGAAACCAAAGAGTTTTGTCACACGGAAGTTCTTGGTTGTACCATCCAATTTAGAAAGAGTAACTTGGTCTCCGACCTTAACAGTACCACGGAAGACACGTCCGATACCGATACGACCAACGAAATCATTGTAGTCCAAGAGTGACACTTGGAATTGAAGGGGCTCATCTGAGTTATCGATTGGAGCTGGAATGTGGTCAATAATGGTATCAAAGATTGGCGCCATGGTCTTTTCTTGGTCAGCTGGATCATCTGACAATGAAGATGTTCCGTTGATTGCTGAAGCATAGACTACTGGGAAGTCAAGCTGATCATCATCTGCACCAAGCTCGATGAAGAGTTCCAAAACTTCGTCTACTACTTCTGCTGGACGAGCAGATGGCTTATCGATTTTGTTGACTACAACAATTGGCACAAGGTCTTGTTCTAAGGCTTTTTTCAATACGAAACGAGTCTGTGGCATGGTTCCTTCGTAGGCATCTACGACCAAAACAACACCGTCAACCATTTTCATGATACGCTCAACTTCTCCACCGAAGTCCGCGTGTCCTGGTGTGTCCATGATGTTGATACGAGTCCCGTTGTAGGCAACTGCGGTATTTTTCGCAAGGATAGTGATTCCACGCTCTTTTTCGATATCGTTTGAGTCCATAGCACGCTCTGCCAACTCTGTACGTGCGTCAAGAGTTTCAGATTGTTTCAATAATTCATCAACGAGGGTTGTTTTCCCGTGGTCGACGTGGGCGATAATCGCGATATTACGGATATCTTCTCTTAATTTTGTCATGATTTCCTCTGTTATATTCAAAAATTTATTTTCTAACTGAACGATTATACCACAATTTTAAGCAAATAGCATAACTCAGATAAGTGTAAATGTTTTCATGCTTTCTTTCGAAAACCTTCTTTCCCATTCCCACTCCTAACCACTCTATTCATGAAAATCTTTCACCTCTTTATCCCTTTTCTTCATCCTTTTTCCGAATACTTGTGATTCTCTCCATTTCATGCTATCCTGTCTTTTATGAGATTAGATCAATTACTGGCCCACTACCAAATTCCCCGCAAGGAAATCAAACAGAGCCTGGCTAAAAGGCAGATCCTGGTCGACGGACTTGCTGCAACAAAATTATCCCAAAATGTCGATACAGGTCTCCAAGAAGTTCGCTGGAAGGATCAGGTCCTTACCGACTGTTCCCATCATTATTTTCTTCTCCATAAACCCCAAGGGCTAGTAACGGCTACCAAGGATGCCCAGCATCCTACAGTGCTGGACCTCCTTCGAGCAGAAGACCGAACACCCAATACCTATCCTATCGGCCGGCTAGATCGGGATACTACCGGTCTGCTCTTACTCACAGACAATGGACCTCTAGGTTTCCAACTCCTTCATCCCCGATACCATATCGAAAAAGAATACGCGGTAACAGTCAACGGACCTCTTGAATCCGCTCATATTGATCGTTTTCAAGAAGGAATCACTTTCTTAGATGGGACTAAGTGTAAGACAGCCAAACTCGAAATCCTTGCCTCTAGTCCCAAAGAAAGCCAAGCACTGGTCACCCTATCTGAAGGGAAATTCCATCAGGTGAAAAAGATGTTTTTAGCCATTGGGGTTAAAGTCACTGCCTTAAAACGCGTTCGCTTTGGACCTTTTACCTTAGAAGATGGACTGAAAGAAGGCCAGTATCGTCCTCTCACATCACACGAATGTGAAGCAATTCGCTCTTTTCTAGAAGAAACCCGCTAAAAAACTCCAGAAGCTTATACTTCTGGAGTTTTGATCTTAGTTCGTTTTTACTTTTCCATCCCATGAATCCAAACCGTAAGACAAGATATAAATATCCTTATAACCCTGTTTTTTCAAGAAGAGGGCCGCATTGGTCACACGGGAACCACGACTGTTCTCATAGAGCAAGACAGGTTTATCTTTTCGAAGAGCACCCAGGCTCACTTTCAATTGGTTGGATGGAATGTTCCGAGCCCCTAAAATATGCTTGGCGTGGAATTCATTCGGATCACGCAAGTCCACTAATTGACCTTTGCGGATCAATTCTTCAAACTCTACATTGTCCACAATTTTTGCAGCACGACGGATACGGAAGTAATTGTAACCCATCCAGCCGAACATTGCTAAAACAATCAACCATACTAAAATATTTACTAAACTCACTTTTCTTTATCCTCTTCTAAATAACGTAATTCCTGTGCGTGTTCTCTGCGTAAGACAGCTTCTGCTTCTAGATAATCTAGCTTTTCCATCAGCCCAGCGTCATAGATCCTTTTCAATTCAATCTTCATCAATTCGATGTCGTAAAGCCGTTTTCCGACATAAATGATGATTCCAAATTTTTTCAGAAATTGTTGAACATCGTACAGGGTTTTCATGTGCTTATTCTATCAAATCTTTCAAGTATTTTCAAGTTAGCTCCTGTTTTATTTACAGGAAAAATCTCCTCCAAACAAAAACGAGCCTCCCAATCAAGGAAGGCTCATTTGTTTATTTTCAGATTACAAACCTGGTGCTTGACCTAATTCAGCGGCAATCATCCAGATATGTTTTTCCAATTCAGCTTTTGCACCGACAAAGATATCGTTGGTCACATCATCTCCTTCAGCGTCTGTGATATCCAAGGCTTTTTGATAAAGACTTACCAAATAGCGGAAGATAGAAAGGACACGTCCCAAATTTTCTTCCATAGAGCGTTCAAATGAACCTTTTTCTTCTTGGATATTGCTGTGTTCCAAGAACTCAACCATGCTAGCATATGGGGCACCACCCAAGGTAATCAAGCGTTCACTCACTTCATCAAGAGTCGCATCCAAGCTTTCCATGTACTCATCCATTTTTGGATGCCATACGAGGAAGCCACGACCACGCATATACCAATGTACTTGGTGCAAGGCAATATGAGCGACATAAAGGTCTGCCACCACTTGATTCAAAACCGCTTTTGTATCGGTTAAACTCTTGCTTACTTCACTGATGGTTGCAAATGTTGCTACGTCTTTTGCTGCTTCTTTTTTAATTGTTGTCATAAATAGATTCTCCTTTTTTAGAATTATTCTAATTTAGTTATATTATAATCCTTCTAATTAAGAAATGCAAGAGAAAATGCTTAAATAAGAAAAGTTAGAAAATTGTTTCATTTCTAATCGTTATTAGTCATCTTTTTTACGAATACTATAAGTATGATCAACTTTTATTTTTTTACAGTCGGTTCCTGTATTGCCTCCTTTTTAGGACTCGTCATCGACCGCTTTCCAGAAAGCTCCATCATTCGTCCAAGAAGCCATTGCGACCATTGCCAACAGACCTTGAGACCTCTGGACCTGATTCCTATCCTCTCACAAGTCCTCTTTCGATTCCGTTGTCGCTACTGCCAGAGTCCGCTTCCTTATTGGTATGCTCTCTTTGAAGCCTGGTCTGGGCTCCTTTTTTTGCTATGCTATCAGGGACTTCTTCCTATTTCTCATCTTTTCGTTCTGCTTGGCAGTTGTGTTTTGACCATCTATGATTTGCGCTCCATGGAGTATCCACTCCTCCTCTGGCTGGTGCTCCACGCTCTTTGCCTGTTTTTCACCAGCCCTACCCTCTTGATGGGAGTCTTTCTCTTCTTAGGAGTCCTGTCAGCTGTTTACTCCATCGGCATTGGAGCAGGGGACTTTCTCTTACTGGCTACTTTCTCTTTGACCCTCTCAGCTGTCCAAGTCCTCCTCGTCATGCAAGGGGCTTCCCTCATTGGTCTCCTGGTCTTCTTCTTAAAAAAAGAAAAAGACCGGATTCCTTTTGTTCCCTGTCTTTTTCTGAGTTATCACGCTTTTCTGTTTTTTACAATTTTTAGCAGATAAGATTTCTTATTTTGTAGCTTTCGCTTCTAGATAATCGGCAATCGCAGCCACGTCCTTATCCCCACGTCCAGAAACATTGATGATGATAATCTTGTCTTTGTCCAATTGTGGAGCACGTTTAACAGCTTCTGCAATCGCATGTGAACTCTCAATAGCTGGGAGGATCCCTTCTGTCTTACTGAGGAGAAGAAGAGCTTGAACCGCTTCATCATCTGTCGCTGCTACATATTCAACACGACCAGAATCTTTAAAGAAGGCATGCTCTGGACCAACCCCTGGGTAGTCCAAACCAGCAGAGATCGAGTACACTGGTGCTACTTTTCCATCTTCACCAAAAACAGCATAGGTCTTCATCCCATCGACAACTCCTACAGTCCCCTTGGTCATGGTCGCTGCGTGCTGTTCTGTGTCCAAGCCATGACCAGCTGCTTCAACACCGACCAATTTGACTTCCTCATCGCCCACATATTGGGAGAAGGCACCAATGGCATTGGATCCACCACCGACACAGGCAATGACATAGTCCGGTAAACGACCTTCTTTTTCCAAGATTTGACGTTTAGATTCTTCACTGATGACTTTTTGGAATTCATGCACAATGGTTGGATAAGGGTGAGGGCCAACAGCAGAACCCAAGACATAAAAAGCATCCAGATCCGCCATCCATGCTCCAAAAGCAGCATCTACGGCATCTTTCAAGGTCTTCGTACCTGTTTCAACGGCATGAACAGTTGCCCCCATCATTTCCATGCGGAAGACATTGAGACGTTGGCGTTCAACGTCTTCTGCCCCCATGTAGACATCACATGCCATGCCGAACTTAGCTGCCGCAGCTGCTGTAGCTACACCATGTTGACCGGCTCCTGTTTCAGCAATCACACGGTTTTTGCCCATGCGCTTAGCCAAGAGAATTTGCCCCAAGACGTTATTCAATTTATGCGAACCTAGGTGATTCAGGTCTTCACGTTTCAAATAAATTTTCGCCCCACCTAAATGCTCTGTCAAACTTTCTGCAAAGTAGAGCGGTGTTTCCCGTCCAGAATAATCTTTCAGATAATGCTTGTATTCTGCGATAAATTCTGGGTCATTTTTGTACTGTTCAAAGGTTGCCTCTAATTGATCGAGCAAGTTTTGAATAGGTTCTGGTACGAAAGACCCACCAAATTGTCCGAAATAGCCTTTTGTTTCTGTCATGATTGTGTCCTCTTTTCTATATCTTCAATTCTGTTTATGATCTTTTTCTCTCTCTGGTCCTTTGAGCTGCAGTCTCACAGGGTCCTTTTGAGATACAAAAAACCTCACACAGAAAAATCTGTGTGAGGACGATTCGATACCGCGGTGCCACCTCTATTGTAGGAAGCTATTTTTTCTCCTACATCTCTGACCTGTCTAACAACAGGGTGCACGATAAGGTGTGCTCACCGAATTTTTATTGTTTCAAATTCATCATCATAAACGCATCAGCCCATTTCAAGATCCACCACTGCTTGTTCACAATGACCACAAGCTCCCTGGAAGTGAGAAAAATCTCTACTTTTCTGATGTCTTGAAGTTATTATAGCTTCCTACCTATCGTTTGTCAACCCAAAATTTGAAATCATCTTCAATCGTTCGGATTTTGTACAAAACTAAGATGGCTTGTCCTTACTCATAGAAGCTTGTAGCCATTTAAAACACAGATAGGCTAGGTAGCCTCCCAGGGTATTGGTCCACAGATCATCTATCTCAAATACCCGATTGAAATCAAACAAGAGGTCTAGGACAATCTGACTGAGCTCGATCCATAAACTCATCCCTAGACTAAAGCAAAGGACGCGTTTCCGACTGCCTAGGCAAGGCCAGAGCCAAAGCAGTTGAAAGACCAAAGGGAATAAGAGAAAGATGTTGGCTATATTTTGTACAAACACCTTGATCAGCTGGACCAGGCTGGTCACTTGAGCTAGGTTGATGAGGGAATTAAAGGGAACCAGCAATACGACTACTCGCCCAAAATGTTGGATGCCAGGTGTTTCCATTCCTGGTTCAGGCCGTTGAGGGAGAAAACACATGAGACAGAGCAAGACAAAATAGAAGAAACTGCCACCTAGTAGCAGTTGTCTTCCTTTATTTGTTAATTGCCCTTGTTCTATCAGCCCGTTGTTACGGTTGAATTTGTTCAACAATGGCTTTCTCCCGGTCTCTCTTCATCGTATTGGAACGCAATTGGCCACAAGCGGCATCGATATCCGTACCATGCTCTTGACGAACCACGCAGTTGACTCCGTTTTTCTTCAAGGTGTCATAAAAGGCCATCACGCGCTCTCTTGGACTCCGGCTATACTGATCATGCTCACTAACTGGGTTGTAAGGAATCAAGTTGACATAAGATAGCTTCTTGATCTTTTTAAGGAGTTCTGCCAATTCCAAGGCTTGTTCGACACCATCATTGACTTCATTGAGCATGATGTACTCGAAGGTCACCCGACGGTTGGTCGTTTCGATATAGTACTCAATAGCCGCAAATAATTTCTCGATTGGGAAAGCGCGGTTGATTTTCATGATGCTGGAACGCAAGTCATTGTTGGGAGCATGAAGTGATACTGCCAAGTTGACCTGAACCCCTTCATTAGCAAAATCACGAATCTTATGAGCCAAGCCAGAAGTTGAAACGGTAATATGGCGGGCACCGATAGCCAGTCCCTTGTCATCATTGACCGTACGGACAAAGCTCAAGACATTCTTGTAGTTATCAAAGGGCTCACCAATTCCCATCACAACGATGTGGCTGACGCGCTCATCTTGACCACGTTCGTCAAAGTACTTTTGAACCAACATAATTTGGGCAACGATTTCCCCACTGTTCAAGTCGCGTTGCTTCTTGATCAAACCAGATGCACAGAAGGTACACCCGATGTTGCAGCCTACCTGAGTGGTGACACAGACTGACAAGCCATAATGTTGGCGCATCAAAACTGTCTCGATCAACATGCCATCTGGCAATTCAAAGAGGTATTTGACAGTCCCATCTGCTGATTCTTGCACGATCCGTTGTTTCAAAGGATTGATCACGAACTGGTCATTCAACGTTTCGATCAAGCCCTTAGATAGGTTGGTCATTTCTTCAAATGACTGGACGCGTTTCCTATAAAGCCATTCCCAGATTTGGGTTGCTCGGAATTTCTTTTCACCATGTTCTTCTGCCCACTCGATCAGTTCTTGTCGAGTCAGACCATAAATTGAAGGTTTCATCTTATCTCTTTTCTCTCTTTACTTTTGACGGATGACAAAGTGGCGTTCTTGCTCACCCTGTGCATCTTTTTTCCTAGACCGCTGACGGTTCTTTTTCTTTGGTTGAGAAGCCTTTTGTTTTTGCTCTTGTTCACGTTCCCGTGGCTGATTTTTGGAACGATTTCGGCGATTTTGACGACCGCCACGCTTAGCAGAACGGTTGCCCTCTTCCTGTTGTTTTGGAGAAGATTTCTTGTCAAAGGATGCTCGACGGGGTTCTGCATTTTCTAGGACAAAATAAGCACAACCATAGCTACAGTATTCTAGTAAATAATCTTCTAGACGACTGATTTTCTCTGCATCTGTAACCGGACGATCGTCCTTATAGAAGCCACGCAGACGCAACTGTTCATTGCTCCAATCACCGACAATATAATCAAACTTGGTTAAAACCTCTGAAAAACGCTGACCAAAGACCGTCGCATCAAAGGCATCATTTTGGTTCTCAACCAGTTCAAATGTCAATTGTTCTGCTAGCACTTGATTGCCAACCAGACGAAATTCCGGTCCAGGATATTTATTGTAATTAAATAATTCAGGGGATATTTCTTTGCGCATAGCTTTCCTTTATTCATACCTTTAGTTGTAACACTTTATTTTATCATAAATCCCTATCTTTAGATAGATTTTCAACGGAAAAGAGATAATCTGTAAAAAGTCTGACGATTTAATTTACCTCTTCTTCCTGTCTCATCTGGATAATTTCACCTAACGTCCGTACTCACCTAAGGAAAGCTTTTTAGAAGATTCTATTTTCATTTTGAAAGTAAAAAGAGACAAAGAGGGTGACCTTTGTCTCTATGAATGTTCATCACGTGATGTGAGGGGCAAATAAAGAGTGATTTTCGTATAGCTATTAGCCTTAGAATCAATCTGCATATGATAGCTAGCCCCAAACTGTAGCCGCAAGCGTTGATCCACATTTTTCAAACCAACACCTCCTAGTCGAAGAAGGGTTTGGTCTGTCGACTCAGACAAGGCAAAGCCTCGTCCATTATCATAAATCGTCAGGACCACTTGTTCTTCTTTGATTTCCGAAGTGACTCGTATCATGCCCGGCCGATCCATCTCCTTGATGCCATGATAGATGGCATTCTCCACTAAGGGTTGTAGGACCAGTTTAGGAAGCTGATAGTCTCCCAACCTTCCCTCTTCTAAAATTTCATAATTCAACTTATCCCCATAGCGTTGTTTCTGAATGAAGAGATACTGGCGCACATGGTCTATTTCATCCTGAAGACTAATTTGTTCTTGTCCTTGATTGAGAGCAAGGCGGAAATATTTGGCTAGGGACTTAGTCAGGTCAACCACGCGCTGACCATCATTAAACTCAGCCATCCAGACAATGGTATCCAAGGTATTATAGAGGAAATGAGGATTAATCTGGGCTGAAAGAGCTCGCAGTTCATAGCGTCGTGCATTTTGTTCCTCTTCTTTAACCAATTGCATAAGGTTTTCAATTTGATCCAACATACGGTTGAAGGCTTGAGCAAGATCTACCAATTCAGGCGATCCCTTGGTAGTCGCCCGCAAGTGGGAATCACCCGCTCCTATTTTCAGAATGACGGCCTGCAAATCTTGTAGGGGTTTGATCCACAAGCGCAGAATGAACCAGATTCCCACCCAGCACATGATGAGGACGAGAGTTCCTAAACCTATAAAGGAGTAGAGCATTTGCGACTGAAGCATCTGTAGACCTTCCAGAGAAGCCACTCCAATTAAGGTCCAATCACTCTCTGGTATAGCAATTTGGTAGACAAAGTTCTGCCCCTTTTGGGCATAGCCATCCTTGACAGCAATATAGGGTTGCATGGCCTGCATTTCCTGACTGGAAGAATAGACTGTCTTTTTAGGATGGTAGACAAATTCATGCTTCTGATTGATGATGAAACTAAAGCCTTTTTTGCCCAGTTGGAGATGATCCAGATAAGCTTCTAGGCTCTGATAGCCAATATCTAAGCGCAAAACTCCTAGATTTTGACCAGAAGCATCCACCACTTCCTGGGTGATAGAAATCACCCACTTGTCCTTCTCTGAAGACAAGGATTCCTTTCGGGCTGGCGTCAAGACAGGGATGGCCCTCTTCTTGATAGCCTCCTGATACCAGCTTTCGTTCATCATATCCGATGAGGTCTGCATGCTAATTTGAGAATCCGTAGCAACAAGGCGTCCATCCTTAGTTACTAAGACAGCCGAAACCAGATCTGGGTCTGTCTCAATAATGGTTCGCATCAGACTTTGAACGGCTTCTGGGCTCACCTCCTTGTCTTGAGCAAACTGACGAATACTCTCTTCTTTACTGAGGACCGAGGTGGTCTGCTTCAATTTTTTTAGATAGGAGGTGATAAACTGACTACTCTGGTCGATACTATTGCGGGTTGTTCGCTCCGTCAGTTGGCCAATGGTTGCTGAGCTAGTTTGATAGTATAGACTACCGACTAAACCCAAGAGCAAGAGAATGAAGACAAATACATAAACAATCAGCTGAATCAGCAAAGGGTATCGTTTCATTCATACTCTCCTTTTTTGTATTGTCTTGGGGTTACACCGACTACTTGTTTAAAGCGTTGAGAAAAATAGTTCATATCCTCAAAGCCAACCTGGTCTGCAATTTCATAAATCTTGAGATCAGTCGTCAAGAGTAAAAGTTTGGCCTTCTTCATCCGTTCTTGGATCAAGTATTCTTGAAAAGGAAGTCCCAATGTTTTCTTGATTAGGACGCTCAGATAAGAGGGACTAAAACCCAGTTGAAGAGCCAAGTCCTTGAGGGTTAATCGGGAATCTGCTAAGCGGGAATGAATAGCCTCTTCCAACTCTGTCGAATGCCCCTGATCCACCAAGGTTTCAACCTGGGCTATCTTTCCTTCCTCGTCTAGCTTATTCTTGACTTTCCCCAGCATCTCTTCAATATCTGCTTTTGAAAAGGGCTTGAGGAGATAGTCATCTGCTCCGAGTCGAATGGCTTTCCGAGCAAACTCAAAATCATCATAGCCTGTTAGAAAGATGATATGGCAGGACGGAGCTTTCTCTCGGACCAGTTGGGCCAAATCTAAGCCATTCAACTGTGGCATATTGATATCAGTCAAGAGAAGATCAGCCGGTTGTGCTTGAAATTTTTCCCAAGCTATTCGCCCATTCTCCGCTTGGTCAATGACTTTCATCCCAAACTGTTCATAATTCACTAGAGAAGTAAGTCCCTGCCGAACCAGCTCTTCGTCTTCTACAATCATGATTGAATACATGTGTTTCACCTACTTATCCTTGTTATACTCATTATATCAAAGTAGGTCGCAAAAAGTCTCAGACATAGTCCAACAAATAGCTGTAGCCCTTTTCTGCCATCTCTGCTTTAGGAATGAATTTAATTGACAAACTATTGATGCAGTAGCGAAGGCCACCTTTTTCCTTAGGTCCATCAGTAAAGACGTGGCCTAGATGGGAATTTCCTACTCGACTCCGAACCTCTGTCCGAGTCATATTGAAACTCTTATCTTCCTTGTAGGTTGCCACATCGGGACTGATCGGCCGGCTAAAGCTTGGCCAACCACAACCGGAATCAAATTTATCTTTTGAGGAGAAGAGGGGCTCTCCTGTTACGACATCCACATAGATGCCCGCTTCAAACTTATCCCAATAGCGGTTAGAAAAAGCACGCTCTGTATCATTTTCTTGCGTCACTGCATATTCTTCGGGCGATAACTTCTTCTTAATCTCTTCATCGCTTGGTTTTGGATAGCGACTAGCGTCAATAACTGGATAAGAAGCTTGATTCACATCAATGTGACAATAGCCATTCGGATGTTTCTGTAGATAGTCCTGATGGTAGTCTTCTGCCTTGATATAATTAGCAAGTTCTTCTTTTTCTACAGCCAAAGGCTTATCATATTTCTTCGCCACTTCTTCAAATACTTGGTTTATGGTTGGCAAATCTGCTTGATCGGTGTAATAAACTCCTGTCCGATATTGACTTCCCTGATCATTTCCCTGACGGTTTTTTGATGTTGGATCAATAATTCGGAAATAGTGTAGAAGCAGTTCTTTCAAGGAAACCTTCTTGACATTATAGGTGATGTGTACCGTTTCGGCATGCCCTGTTTGGTTGACCAGTTCATACTTGGTGGTATCCCCTTTTCCATTGGCATAACCTGATTCGGCATCAATGACGCCTGGAACACGGGAAAAATACTCTTCCACACCCCAGAAGCAACCACCAGCTAGATAGATTTCTCGTTGGTCTTCCGGATTGACTTTTTCTTCCTTCTTTTTGTTTGCTACGGGTGTCTGACTCATGGACGCTTTTTTGATCTGCTCAGTCGTCGCATCTGATGTATCCAAGGCTATGGATCCTTTGACAAGGAAAAAGAGTCCAAAACAAAGCAGGCCCACTAAAAGAACGGAAATGAGTTTCCATTTTGTTTCCATTTCATGTCCTCCTTACTTCATCTCTTTTAGAGTCTGGACGATGTCTTCCTTACTCATATAGCCGATGTGGGTCTTGGCGAGAGTTCCATCGCTCGCAATAAAGAGAGCAGATGGATAAGAGCGAATCCCGTACTCTTTGAGCAAGTCGCCCTTACTATCCATCAAGACTGGGAAATCTTTGTAGTCCAAAGCCTGGTACCAATTTTTAAAGTCATCGGCTGATTTTTCCCCATTAAATGTCGGAGCGACAACAGTTAGAACTACATAATCTTTACCTTCCTCTGCCTTTGCTAAATCATTTGTGTCGCCTAATGTTGAAAGACAGATTGAGCACCAGGAAGCCCAAAACTTGAGATAGACTTTCTTCCCTTTGTAATCTGATAAGCGGTAGGTCTTGCCGTCTACTCCTTGCAGGCTAAAATCCAGAACCTTCTTGCCAGCTTGCTCTGAACCTCCCGTTTTGGCTGTCTGCTTAGTCTCGCTTTTATTGGATGACTCCATCCCCTGGCCGGAGCAGGCCCCTAACAATCCTACACAGAAAAGTCCTGTCACTATTAAGGCCATTTTTTTCATGTCTTCCTCCTCTCTAAATTGGGAGAAAGTCGCCCAAGCAGACGACCTCCTCTTCTTATTGTCCTTTATTGGTCTGATTTCATGTCAGATGAGTCACTCATGTCGTCCTTCATCTCTGAATCGCTCGATTTCATCTTATCTTCTTTCATGTCGTCTTTCATTTCAGAACTGCTATCAGACATCATAGATGAATCTTTCATATCGTCTTTTTTCATTTTATCATCGGACATGGACGAATCCTTCATATCGTCCTTTTTCATCATACTACTATCGTCCGTTTTTTTCATATCTGAATCAGATTTTTTTCCAGAACAAGCTGCTAAAGTGACAATGCTAAGTGTAGCAATAGTAAGTGCAAGAATTTTTTTCATGATTTTTCTCCTTTAATCATTCAAGATTAGTGAAACAGGGATGCTAGGCTGTTGAGATTGCCCAGCATGAGCAAGATGCCCATCAAGACGATGAGAGCACCACCGATTTTTTTCAAGGTCCCCATATGAGGCTTGAGTTTGGCAAAGCGTTGCAAGACCCAGCCTGAAGCCAGGGCCAATAGTAGGAAGGGAAGAGCTAAGCCCAAGGTGTAAACCAGCATTAAGAGCGCTCCTTGTAGAGCACCATTTCCTCCAGAAGCCGCAATCGCTAAAACGGAGCTCAGTACAGGTCCGACACAAGGAGTCCAGCCAAAACTAAAGGTCACTCCAATTAGAAAGGCATTGAAGAATTCGTTGCGTTTTTCGTCCTTCTTCAGTTGGATACTCTTTTGTTTTTGGAGTTGCTGAAGATTGATGAGGCCCATCTGATGGATTCCCAATAAGATGACAATCCCTCCTAGTAGGTAACGGAACCAGGGAGCGTAGAGTACCTGACCCAGGGCACCCGCACCATAACCTAGGATGAGAAATACGGTTGATAGACCAGCAATAAAACAGAGGGTCTTGACCAAACCATACCAAGAAATATCTCTTCCAAAAATACGCACCGTTTTTTCATGCTCAGAATCTAATAAAATCCCTACATAGACTGGCATCAACGGTAAAATACACGGAGAGAAAAAAGATAGAATCCCCGCTAAGAATACTGAAATGGAAAATAAGCTATTTTCAATCATTTCAACTACCTCCCTTACTTTCTGACACTAGTATAAAGAAAAAATCTCTCTAAAAATAGAGAGATTGATATGCAAAAACTCGAATTTAATTGGGAGATGAATATCCCTATCTACCAACATCGAGGCTGGGACAAAAATCCTAGCCTCGATATTGTCTTTGGATTGTCGAGCAAGACGCAGTGGTTGAGTGGGCTCTACTACGCTGATTTCATCAGCTTTTACAGCCCTACTCAACTGTGCGGAGGTGGGACGACGAAATCGAATTCTTACGAATTACCGATTTCTGTCCCACTCTCTTTTCGAGCAAGCTACTTTAATTCTTTTTCAAATAATCAATAGCATCCTGCAAGGTTTTGACAGGGACAATTTTCATCTTGGTCTTAATTTTTTTAGCTGTTTCTACCGCTTCATCGTAGTTGCTCTTGGCATGAGGATTGTTCTTTTTAACTTCCTCTGTCACCGGATTATCAGGGGCAAAGAAGATTTCAGCACCAGCGCGATCTGCCGCCACGACTTTTTTATCCACTCCACCGATGTCTCCGACAGTACCATCATGGTTAATGGTCCCTGTCCCCGCGATATGGCGTCCCTGACGAAGGTCTGGATCCGCTACTTGGGTATAGATGGACAAACTAAACATCATCCCGGCACTTGGACCACCGATGCCAGCTGTCGCAAACTCAATCGGCACGTCACTCTTCACTTCTGTCCGGTCAATCAAGCTAATCCCAATCCCATTCTTGCCATTGACCAACTTAATAATCTTTCCTTCAGCTGTCTTGGTCTGACCATCTTCTGTGTAGGTCACTGAGACCTTGTCCCCAATTTTTTGGGAACCAACATACTCGATGAGCTCTTTTGAGCTCTTGAAGGTTTTGTCATTCACAGCCGTAACCGTGTCCGCAATATTTAGAACGCCTTTAAAGGTAGAGTCTTCTGCTACTTGCATGACATAAACACCTAAGAATTCCATCTCTGTCTCTTTTCCAGCAGTTTTTAATCCTTGGTATTTGGCAGTATTTTGAGAGGTCTCCATATAAAATTGATTAATCCGGAAAAATTCCTCACTGGAACTGCCACCAGTCATTTCTTGTTCAGAGTGGATATCTGTAAAAGGAGTCACCCAGGCATAGACTATATCCGAGAAGGTCGCTTGCTTGACGGCAACAGTGACAAAATCATACGAACCAGATGCTTCATCATTTTTCTGGTTGACGCGCATCACTTGGCGAATATCTTCTGAACTCCCTGGCATTTCCAAATAGTAGGGCAGGGGAACAAAGAAAGCTAGCAAGGCCAAAATCAAAAGCAAGGTCCCAATAATCGGCCAACGATAGGTTCTCCATACACTATCTTTTTTGCGCACAGGTTCAAATGGGCTTTCTGGTAGCTGAGCCCTTTGTTTCTCAAATTCATTCATTCCTTTTATTTCATCTCCTTTATAACACTATCTGGGACATAGGCACTGACATCTTGCTGGAAGGTCAGCAACTCGCGAATTCTCGTCGAGCTCAAGGCCTGGTACTGGGGCTGGGCACAGAGATAGATGGTCTCAAGCTCTGGAGCCAGCTGGTGATTGAAGTAGTCCATATTGCTTTCATAGAGAAAGTCTTGGCTATTTCGCAAGCCTCGAACCAAGCTCGTCACTCCATACCGTCTAGCCACTTCTACAGCCAACTCTGCCTCTGAGGTGATGACTCTTACATTTGGTAAATGAGCTACTGCCTCTGTCACAATAGCTTCCCTTTGCTCAATGGTAAAATAGCCCTTCTTCTCATGATTAAAGAAGATGCCTACATACAAGCAATCAAACAAGCGACTAGCCCGTTCTATCAAATCCAAGTGTCCCAAGGTCATTGGGTCAAATGAACCTGTAAATAACCCGATTTTATCTGACATAAACCGTTACCTTACTAATTCCGTAGATTTTTTCTTTCCAGATTCCTAGACAAGCAATCTCCTCAGGCAAGTCTACTGCCTTGTCCGTCTCACAGACGACCATGACCTCTTCTCCCAGCAAGTCTCGTTCAGCCAAGGTTTCAATATCGGCTACGATCTGCTCCTTGGCATAGGGAGGATCTAAGAAAACAAGGTCAAAGATCCCCTGCAATTGACTGAGTGCTTGGTGAGCCTCCATCTTCAGCAATTGAAACTTGTGGCTTTCCTTGGTCATTTGGATATTGCTGGCAATAATCCCTTGGGCTCTGCGGTCTTTCTCGACCAAGACAGCCTGCTCCATCCCTCGAGATACCGCTTCGATGGACAAGCCGCCTGAGCCAGCATATAGATCCAAGACCCGCCCCCCATCAAAATAAGGACCGATCATATTAAACATAGCCCCTCTCACTTTATCTGAAGTGGGCCTCGTTGTCTTTCCTTCGAGCGTCTTAAGAGGACGCCCTCCATAGGTACCTGATACAATCTTCATAGAGATTATTATATCAAAATTTGGATAAAAGATACAAAAACACCCACCCTCCCCAATCTGATATCTGCTGAAGCAAATCCCTTTCGTTACCAAAGAAAAATCCTCTCACTTTTCTCTTGAAGTCCGAATTTATTTTTGCTATACTATATGTAACTTTTAAAACATTACATAGGAGAATGCAGATGTTTGATGCAAAAAAATTAAAAGACCGGCGACTGGAGCTGGGCCTAACCCAAGCCCAGGTCTACGAATCCTTAGAGATTAGTCGTAAGACCTACTCTAGTTGGGAGAATGGCTTAGCAGAGCCACACGATAAAAATCTCAGGAGGTTGGCCAAGCGCCTCTCCGTTAAAGAGGACTACTTTGTCGACAAGAGCTCAGCGCTTTTCACCTACCCTTTATTAACCCCGCCCCATCAAAAAAAGGTCGATCTCTTGGCTAGCCAACTCTTAGCAGAGCAAGAAAAAGTGGTCTCTTTGGTCCCTTACCGTGTCCTCTCTATCGACTTGGCTGCCGGACATGGTCATACCTTTTATGACAATGAGACCGACTACGAGACCGTTTATTTCGACCAAGAGATCCAACACGACTTTGCCTCTTGGGTCTCTGGAGATTCTATGGAACCAAGCTATCCAAACGGTTCCGTTGCCTTGATGAAACAGACAGGATTTGACTATGATGGAGCGGTCTACGCCCTTATGTGGAACGGAAAGACCTATATCAAAAAAGTCTATCGGGAAGAGGAGGGCCTCCGCCTAGAGTCTATCAACCCAGCCTATGATGACCTCTTTGCACCCTACGAAGATGAACCAAAAATCGTTGGTATCGTGGTTGGCCACTTCCTCCCTCTGGAGGTCTAGACATGCTTTTTGATTATTCACGTGAGCCAAGGTCTGATATTGCTTTTGTGGATATGAAAAGTTTCTATGCCAGTTGTGAATGCGTCCGCCTCGGCCTCAATCCCTTGACGACTTCTCTTTGTGTCATGAGTCGGAGCGACAATTCTGCTGGCCTCATCTTAGCCAGTTCCCCCGTTTTTAAGCAGGTCTTTGGAAAGAAAAATGTCGGGCGTAGCTACGATCTGCCCTTTGATCTCAAAACTAGGAAATTCAATTACTACCTGGCCCGTAAGCAAGGCCTACCTACAGATCCAGCCTTTGTCCACTACATCGAAAGTTGGGCCAAGCGCACCTTTATCGTGCCCCCTCGCATGAATGCCTATATCCAGGTCAACATGGAAATCCAACAAGTCTTTCAAGAATTTGCGGCTCCAGATGATATCTACCCCTATTCTATCGATGAGGGATTTATCGATTTGACCAGCTCTCTCAACTACTTTATTCCTGATCCTCAGCTAGACCGACGCTCCAAGCTAGATCTCCTTTCTGCTCGGATCCAAAAGCGCATTTGGCAGCAAACTGGGATCTATGCTACTGTCGGGATGAGCAATGCCAATCCGCTCCTGGCCAAACTGGCTCTAGACAACGAAGCCAAACATCAGAAAACCATGCGGGCTAACTGGTCTTACGAAGACGTCCCCAGCCGTGTCTGGCAGATAAAAAAACTAACTGATTTCTGGGGAATTGGCCATCGAACAGAAAAACGCCTGAACAAGCTAGGCATTCACTCCATCTATGAACTGGCCCAGGCCAATCCAGACCAGCTCAAAAAAGAATTTGGAGTCATGGGCGTTCAGCTCTGGTTCCATGCCCATGGGATTGACGAAAGCAATGTCCATCGCCCCTATCGACCAAAGTCTCACGGTCTAGGAAATTCGCAAATCCTTCCCCGTGACTACCACCGCCAAAGCGATATTGAATTAGTTTTTCGGGAGATGGCCGAGCAGGTCGCTATCCGCTTACGTCGGGAAAAGAAAAAGACCCAATTGGTCTCCATCCACGCCAGCTACTCCAAACAGGAACAGCTCCCTTCCATCCACTGCCAGCAAAAGATTGAGCCGACCAACTCTACCGCTCAATTAGGCAAGGAAGTCATCCAACTCTTTCGTTCCCACTACCAGGGAGGAGCCATCCGGCAGATCGGAGTCTTTTACGGGAAGCTCGTAGAGGAGAGCTTTCAGCTGATTTCCCTATTTGATGACCCTGAGCAAACCCAAAGAGAAGAGGCTCTCCAAGAGACCATTGACCACATCCGTGACCGCTTTGGCTTTGCTTCTCTACAGAAGGGATCTGCCCTATTAGAAAATTCACGCGCTCTGGCTCGAAGCAAGCTGACCGGAGGCCACTCTGCAGGAGGTTTAGATGGCTTAGCATGATTGATCGTTCTTATCTCCCCTATCAGTCGGCACGTGACTTTCAAGATCGGGGCATGGCTAAGTGGACTGGCTTCTTCCTCTCTGAGCATTCGACGGCCTTACAAACAAACCACCTCTCCCTAGAAGAGCTTCGCCTCCTCTCAAGTGAAGACATCCGTTGCCTTCTCGAGCAGGCTTATCAGCAAAAGACCTACCTCTCCCTCTCTAGCCTCCAAGATAATCAAGTCGCCGTCTACTACGGCCAGGTCTATAGCTTAAGCCCTTCCGAGGTCCTCATTAAAAATGGCCAGCACTACCACTCTCTCCTTCTTTCGACTATTTTTTCTATTGAACCAGGAGATTCTAGCTATGAAACCAGCCCTGAATAAACACGAACTCCAATTCGATTATTTTTCAGACAATTACCAGCAGTTCGAGCATGATTTTTACCGCTTGGCAACGACTGCGACCCCCTTGGTCTTTTTAGAAGATGACCTGCTCCGTTCCATGTCGACAGGCCAGCGCAACTATTTCAGACTCCACCACACTCAGAGTCGCGATCATCGTGACCACTACTTTCATTTTCGCGTCTCTACCCATCCCCAATCTCCACTGACACGGATTTATACCTACCTAGGCCACAGCCTCTCCACAGAATACAAAGCAACCTCCTAGAAAACTAGGAGGTTCTTTTATCACCTAGATGAAGAGGATTTCGCAACCCAACCAATCGCGTCTGCAGGAGGATTGTCCACATCGATCCAGATGAAGTCAATGCCGATTTCACCGTTTTTGAATTTGGAAAGACGGATACCATTGATTTCTAGCTGAGACAATTTCTTACCCGTTAAGATCTCTCGGTCTTTTAACTGAAAGACCCCACGAAGAATCCAATTACCAAGGATTTCTTGCTTATCAGTTGATTGAATCGCCTTCCCAGCTTCTTGGTTGATATAGGCAGTAATCACATCACCTGATGATAAAAATCGCAGCTTAAATGTCCGTTCCTCTTTTGGGAGCGCAAGTTTACTAGTACCTGGCTCAAATCTACCTATCCCTTTACCAAAAAAGTCTGGACGCTCCTCATGGAAATGTTTGGAGTCTGGAAGAGGGATATACACTTCACTAACCGGACGATACACCAGCTGTTCAATTTCTTTAATGAGTTTTTCGTTCCCTGTCTCGTGTACAAAGCGAATCAAGTCCTCACGAATGGACTTCATCTGAGCTTTTTCTTCCTTGGTAGACCATTTTTTCAAGAGGATTTCTTCCAAAGAGAAGGTTACAAAAGCTAGTTCTTCTGGAGCCAGACTATCTTTAAATTTATCCTGAATCTTTAAAATCCGTGGCAAGCGATCTTTTTTGGCTAACTTTGAACCACCATTAAAAGCATTAAAGCCAGAATTTTCTTCTACATTTCCGTGCTGATCTGTGATCACCCACGACACCGTCTCAAGAATCTCCGAATCACTTTTTTCCGAGGTCAATAAATGAAGGTGTTCAAAAAGATAGAAGGGATCTTCGACATAATTCACATCCCAGGTATCAACCACAATCTCCTTATTCCTAAAGGTCATATGGAGCTGACTATCTGCAGCCGTGTATTTGTAATCATGCTGGCCATCTGTAAAACGGAAATTCGTTGGATTGTTCTTAGTCGTAGAGCCCAGAATCTTGAGATGGTCTAGGTCAACAGGCAGATAAGTTGTCTCTCCTACATGGATCTGAGGCTTGTGTCCTTTGGAAGTCGGCATCAAAACATGATAAACTGCTTCCACATGGCTAGAATCAGAATGAAATCCTTTTATGAGGGCTTTTGAAGATTCAATCCGTTGATTTCGCAAGGTCGCAATCTCACGGGCCAGTTTTTCATAACGAGCTTGATTTTCTTTATCAGCTGTCTCCTTGTCCGGTGAAATCTCAGCATGAAATCGAATTTCACTCAATAGCTCATTCCAAGACTGTGAATCTTTCTTGAACTGAGCAATCTTTTGATCCCCTGAATCCAAACCAAAGGATTTAATCCCAACCAAATACTTATGCTGCTCATCAACGACAAGCGAAGCATCATAAGAGGTATTGGCAATATCCTCACCGACAGCATGAAAAGCCTTTTGAAAAACAGTCTCTTGGAATTTTGAATTGACAATCGGAGCAACATAACTTTCTCGATCATCAGAATCCTCGTTTTCTGCTTTCTGAGAAAAGGCCTCACTCAGACTAGCAAAGTTGGTAATGAGAGTCTTGTATTTCTCTTTTTGTTCTTGTTTTAGGTGTTCCCACATAAATCAATCCTCACTTCTTATTTAAGTATATCAAAAGAAGACTAGTTTTTCACTAGTCCCCTTACTTATATAATTCGTTAAATAATGCTATAAAACTCTAAATTTCCACGTTTTTTTACCAATCTGAAATAATCTTTATCAGATAAAATGGCAAGACCGTCCTCATAGGAGGCAATCTTCTTCTCTGCTTCCTCATAAGTGGAGACAAAATCTTTCACATATGACTGGCCTTCAAACTGACCATTCATCTTGGTATAGATAATCGCAAATTTTCCTGAACGATCCAGTTGAGACGGCCCATTGCTCTCATTAAGGGCAAAAGCAATCCGCTCTGCAATGCGTTTAATCACAGGGACAACCACACTATTTCCAGCCTGTTTGTAGAGCTGACCATTGGAAACCCCTTCAGGGATTTTAAAGGATTTCGGATAGCCTTGAACATTAAAGGTTTCTTTGGGAGTTAACTTCCGAATCTCGCCACTGTCTGTCAAGATCAATGGAACATTGTGTCCACCTGTTCCCATATTGGCTGTCAAGGTAGGGACTACACCGTTTTTGTTTTCACGGACATACTGACGACGCCATTGGTAAACCGTATCTTGACTAGTCACTTCAAACTTCAACTGGTCGTAGAAATTTTGTTTCCCTTCTCGATAATAGTAGGCCTCATCAGGCTTGGCACCAAAATCAATGACATCAGCCAAGGTCGTTGTTAGTTTGATTTCCTCTGGGAATTCAAATAAGTCATAAGCTTCCTTAGTGTCAAAACCAACAATGTAGATCCGCTCACGGTTTTGCGGGATATTTCCATAGTCTTTCCCGTTGAGAACCTTCCACTTGATGAAGTAGTTGTTCTCGGTCAAGGCTTCACGAATAACCTTGAAGGTATTCCCATGATCATGACCGACCATGTTCTTAACGTTTTCGATGAAGATGGCACGAGGTTTGCATCCCTCAATCATACGAAGTAACTCAAAGAAAAGATCGCCACGATCATCATCAAAGCCCTTGCGGTAACCCGCAATACTAAAGGCCTGACAAGGGAAGCCTCCCATAATCACATCCACGCGCTCAGCTGGAATATCCTCTGGCTGAACAGCATGAATATCACGACCATCCAAATAGGTATCTGGATAGTTTAACTGATAAGTCTGACGTGCATACTTATCAAACTCATTGGCATACACCACTCTGAACTCGTTGGTCTGTTCAAATCCCAACTCAATTCCCCCAACACCTGAGAAGAAAGCTGCAATGTTGTACTTCTCAGGTCGGTTCGAACTTACAGAATTTGTCATGTAGTAACCTGCTTTCTAAATTGTTGATTTTTCTATAAAAATACGAAGGATAGTATAATAATAGAAAACCTATTCTTTTCATCAATTAAAGCTAATATTATATTTTCAATCCTTTATTTATCATTATTGTAAACATTAGTATATATTACACCAAAATAATTGGTAATTATTATTTAAATATAAATTTGATAACAAGAATAAAGATTGGAGCAATAACTACGCTTATAGAAGAAATGGTGTTAATAAGTGTTGTTTTTATTTTGGATTTATATACTAAAATCAAATTGAATAATCTTTCAATTAGAGTTTTCAGACTAAAGAATAAAAAGAACAGAATAATTAATGCTATAAGCAATGAAATAAACATTGAGAAATCAGATAAAATAATAGGATATTTAAAAAGCTGTATAAAACCATCCTTAATCTCTAAATAAGTAAATAAGTATATAACAAAAGCTAATATAAACCCTAAAGTTTTGATGAGACTTTGCTTATCTAGTAAGTACTTAATAACTACTAAAATAATATAGATTAAGGCCATTAATAACACTTGCTTCAAAGTTGAATCAAACGATAAAATTAGATTATCTTTAATTATATTCGTTTCCCAAACCGAAGATATTTTTTTGAGATCACTCCAATCTTTAATAATCAAATTGAAAATAAAAACAAAGAAAATAATCAAAAAAGATACTAGGTATAGATTGTTCGATAAAAATTTTTTGTCTTCTAATCTGTCCTTCTCAAATTTATCAAGTTCATTTCTTAGTTCTATATTTATATTCTGTGGGTTATTAACTTCAATGTAACCATTTTGAATATTTATATCCTTAAAGTCAAAATTTGAATTGTTTTGGTTATTATAATTAGTCACAATAGACTCTATTTGTTTTTTATCAGAAGAATCACTTTTTATTTGCCATAAAAAAGATAAAACAGGTATCACGTATGTAATAAAACCGGCCAATATTTCTACTATATTTTTAAAATCCATTTAAATCTTTCTTCTCTTTCTAAAAAATATATGTTATCAACTTTATTGCACGAGTTTCTTCATCTCATCAATACGTGCGATGGTCGCATCGTACTTAGCTTGGTAGTCGGCTTGTTTGTCGCGTTCTTTTTGGACGACTTCTGGTTTGGCATTGGCTACGAAGCGTTCGTTAGAGAGCTTCTTACCGACCATATCCAGTTCTTTTCGCCATTTAGCCAGTTCCTTGTCGAGACGAGCCAGTTCTTCTTCGACATTGAGGAGGTCTGCCAGTGGCAAGTAGATTTCTGCTCCTGTGATGACGCTTGACATTGCGAGTTCAGGTGCAGGGATGGTTGAAGCGATTTCCAAGTGTTCTGGATTTGTGAAGCGTTTGATGTAGTTGACATTGCTGTTAAAGAAGGCTTCCAAGTCACTATCGCTTGTCTTAACAAGAATCGTAATTGGCTTACTTGGTGCTACGTTTACTTCCGCACGCGCATTCCGAACGGCACGGATCAAGTCTTTGAGACTTTCTACACCAGTGTGGGCAGCAAGGTCTTCAAAGGCTGAGTTGACAGTTGGGTATTCTGCGGTTACGATAGAACCTTCTGAGATTTGCCCAAAGATTTCCTCTGTCACGAATGGCATGATTGGGTGGAGAAGACGAAGGATTTTGTCCAAAGTGTAAAGGAGAACAGAACGTGTGATGACTTTCTCTTCTTCGTTGTCGCTGTAAAGGACTTCCTTGGTCAACTCAACGTACCAGTCCGCAAATTCATCCCAGATGAAGTTGTAGAGGATGTGTCCAGCGACACCAAATTCAAACTTATCAAAGTTTTCAGTGACTTTGCCGATCGTTTCATTGAGGTTATGGAGAATCCAGCGGTCAGTGACATTTCCAGCTTCCTTGTTGACCACTTTTTCGACATTAGCCGTTGCTTGCTCAAGGGTCAAGCCTTCATTGTTCATGAGGATGTAGCGAGAGATGTTCCAGATCTTGTTAATGAAGTTCCAAGAAGCATCCATTTTTTCATAAGAGAAGCGCACGTCTTGTCCTGGTGCAGAACCGTTTGAAAGGAACCAACGAAGGGCATCGGCACCATATTTCTCGATGACATCCATCGGGTCAATCCCGTTTCCGAGAGATTTCGACATCTTGCGTCCTTGCTCGTCACGAATAAGACCGTGGATCAGAACGTTTTGGAATGGCTGACGGCCAGTGAATTCCAAAGATTGGAAGATCATACGAGACACCCAAAAGAAGATGATGTCATAACCGGTTACCAAGGTTGAAGTTGGGAAGTAACGTTTGAAGTCTTCTGAGTCCACATCAGGCCAGCCCATAGTTGAGAATGGCCAAAGGGCAGAGCTGAACCAAGTGTCCAAGACGTCTTCGTCCTGAGTCCATCCGTCGCCTTCTGGAGCTTCTTCGCCGACATACATTTCACCCTCAGCATTGTACCAAGCAGGGATTTGGTGGCCCCACCAGAGCTGACGTGAGATTACCCAGTCGTGGACATTTTCCATCCATTGGAGGAAGGTATCGTTGAAACGAGGTGGGTAGAATTCAACCTTGTCCTCTGTGTCTTGGTTGGCGATGGCGTTCTTAGCCAATTGGTCCATCTTGACGAACCATTGCGTAGACAAGCGTGGCTCAACCACTACACCTGTACGCTCTGAGTGACCAACACTGTGGACACGTTTTTCGATTTTAACGAGGGCACCGATTTCTTCCAACTTGGCAACGACTGCCTTACGAGCTTCAAAACGGTCCATGCCCGCAAATTCAAAGGCAAGCTCATTCATAGTTCCATCGTCATTCATAACGTTGACTTGTGGCAAGTTATGGCGTTGACCAACTAAGAAGTCGTTAGGATCGTGGGCAGGTGTGATTTTCACGACACCAGTACCAAACTCAGGATCCGCGTGCTCATCTCCAACGATTGGGATGAGTTTATTAGCGATTGGAAGGACGACGTTTTTACCGATCAAATCCTTGTAACGTGGGTCTTCTGGATTGACCGCAACTGCAACATCCCCAAACATGGTCTCAGGGCGAGTTGTCGCAACTTCAAGGGCGCGTGAGCCGTCTTCCAGCATGTAGTTCATGTGGTAGAAGGCACCTTCGACATCCTTGTGAATCACCTCGATATCAGAAAGGGCTGTGCGAGCTGCTGGGTCCCAGTTGATGATAAACTCACCACGGTAGATCCAGCCTTTTTTGTAAAGGTCCACGAAGACCTTGCGAACAGCTTTTGACAGACCTTCATCAAGAGTGAAACGCTCACGAGAGTAGTCTACAGAGAGACCCATCTTGCCCCATTGTTCCTTGATAGTAGTGGCATATTCGTCTTTCCATTCCCAGACTTTCTCAAGGAATTTCTCACGACCCAGGTCGTAACGACTGATGCCCTCACCACGCAAGCGCTCTTCAACCTTAGCCTGAGTCGCAATCCCCGCGTGGTCCATCCCTGGAAGCCAAAGGGTATCGAAACCTTGCATGCGTTTTTGACGGATGATGATATCTTGCAAAGTTGTATCCCAAGCGTGACCAAGGT
>NZ_JAPJPF010000071.1 GCF_030825805.1 Streptococcus sp. | reverse complement strand
TTGCTCGACAATCCAAAGACAATTGAGAGGCTAGGACTTTTGTCCCAGCCTCCTTTATGCATTAAGATCGTTTTGGTAAATAGCGATTGAGCAAGCCAGCAAAGGTCTGAAGGTTGAGACTTTGAACATAGATCTCACCAGTCCCTCTAAAGGTATTGACCACTCCCTCACCCGTCCCAATGGATTGCCAGAAACCATTTTCCAAATGGATATTATAATCCAAAGACTGGCTCCAAGCAACGACATGGGCATTATCGATGGTGATTTCTTGATTGTTTAGCTCGATTTTTTTAATAGAGCCGTAAGCATTCACCAAGAGAGTCCCTTGCCCTTGGGTCGTCATAACGAAGAATCCTCCCTGGCCACCAAAGAGAGCCTTACCGATCGATTGGGTTTCCATTGTATAGTAAGCTGTACCATCAAGTGCAAGGAAGGCACCATCGTTCAATCGATACTGCTTTTCACCCAAATACAGTGGTATAACCTGACCTGGTGAGTCGGGCGCCAATGCTAGGTAAGCATTATTAGACTGGGCAAAAACCTGGGTGATAAAAGTACTTTCACCCGAAACCATTGACCGTCCAACTGCTTTTACAAAGCGTCCCACACCAGAGCCGCTTGCATTTAATTTGGTGTTGAGGGTCACATTAGGTGTATGGTAGACCATACTCCCCCGTTGAATATAGACAGTTTCACCTTGATTGAGAGATAGCTCGACCAAAGGGAACTGCACATTGTTATCTGTGAAAAATCGCATGATAATTAACCTCTATCCTTAAGTAAGTATAGAAAAAGTATAGCACAGGAAAAATCTTTTTGCAAACGATTTCAAACTCTGGTTAAGAAAAGACCTTTTTCAGAACCTCTCCTACAGTGGAGACCGCTATCACTTGAATACCATCTGGGATTGTGATGCCTTGGAGAGAATTTTTTGGGGCATAAATCTTAGTGAAGCCAAGTTTGGTCGCTTCGTTGATCCGTTGCTCAATCCGAGTCACTCGTCGAATCTCCCCAGTCAAGCCAATCTCACCGATAAAGGCCTCTTGAGGATTGGTTGGAAGCTCCTTGTAGCTAGACGCAATGGCCACCGCTACGGCTAGGTCAATGGCTGGCTCGTCCAGTTTGACACCACCAGCTGACTTGAGATAGGCATCTTGATTTTGGAGAAGAAGACCGCAACGTTTCTCTAAAACAGCCATAATGAGGCTGACCCGATTAAAGTCAAGACCCGTCGTCGTCCGCTTGGCATTTCCAAATACAGTCGGAGTCACCAAGGCTTGAACCTCCGCCAAGATCGGTCTGCTTCCTTCCATGGTGACGACAATAGCAGAACCAGTCGCCCCATCCAAGCGTTCTTCTAGGAAGACCTGACTCGGATTGAGGACCTCTACTAGCCCACCTGATTGCATCTCGAAAATCCCGATCTCATTGGTCGAACCAAAGCGGTTCTTGACCGCTCTCAGGATCCGGAAGGTATGGTGGCGTTCCCCTTCAAAGTAGAGCACCGTATCCACCATGTGCTCCAACATACGCGGGCCCGCCAAGGTTCCTTCCTTGGTCACATGGCCCACGATAAAGATGGCAATGTTGTTGGTCTTGGCCAGCTGCATAAGCTCAGCGGTTACCTCCCGTACTTGAGAAACTGACCCTTGAACTCCTGAAATCTCAGGAGACATAATAGTCTGGATAGAGTCGATGATGAGAAAGTTAGGCTGGATGCGCTCCACTTCTGCTCGCACGCTTTGCATATTGGTCTCAGCATAGAGATAAAACTCACTGTCAATATCCCCCAAGCGCTCTGCCCGAAGTTTGATCTGCTGGGCTGACTCCTCTCCACTAACGTAGAGGACTGTTCCCAATTGAGATAGTTGGGTCGATACTTGAAGGAGCAGGGTCGATTTCCCAATCCCTGGATCACCACCGATGAGGACCAAACTTCCTGGGACGACACCGCCTCCAAGGACGCGGTTGAATTCCTCCATCTCCGTCTTGGTACGATGGACATTGATGGAGGTCACATCCGCCAGTTTCATGGGTTTTGTTTTCTCACCTGTCAAGGACACCCGGGCATTCTTGACCTCTGCGACCTCAACCTCCTCGACAAAAGAAGACCAAGAACCACAGTTAGGACAGCGCCCTAGGTATTTGGGTGAATTGTAGGCACAATTTTGACAAATAAATGTCGTTTTTTTCTTAGCGATGATAAACCTCTTTCTAAATCTCTATCTCACACTCAATCACTTGACAAAAATCAATCTTTTCATTTGGCACAAACTGGCGCATGAGCATTCCGTGAGTTACAATGATAATAGTTTTATAATTTCTATATTTTTCCAAAGCTGTTAAAAAACGATGACGCATCTCTAGATCAGTTTCATAGCGATAAGGAGAATCTTCAGATAAAGCTCCTTGATGTTTTAGATAATATTCATGAGCTACCAATACACTAGTTAAATCAGAGTTAGTGCCATCTATGTCTGGACGCCACTCATGAAAAAACGGCTCCACAAATAAGCCCAATCCTGTTTCAACTGCTATATAATGTGCTGTTTCTAAAGCCCTCGTCACAGACGATGAAATAATAATCTCTGCCTTTCCAAAACATGCAGTTTTAGCAACTTCTTTTGCCAGACTGCGACCTTTTCCTGTCAATGGTGCTAAATCACGACCAAAACCACTATAGAGTTGCGGATTTTCAAGTTTATCAAGCATACTATAATCTGGCTCCCCATGACGGACAAAAATAATTTTCATATTAAGATCCCCATAAAACTATCCAATCTTGATTCCGCAATCTTGCCACTGCTTCAGTGTTTTAGAGAATTTCTTCTGGTTGGCAACTCCGACAGCAGACAAATCGACAGAAACCTGATAATTCTCCTTGACAGCTGCCAAAACGGAAGCCTTGACACAGCCATTGCCATCTACCCCTATAAATTCTATGCTTTTAGCACCATTTCCCTCTAAAAAATCTTTTAAATCTGGATTAGTAAAGCAAGAAGCCCGACGCTTCTCAAAGATACGAGAAGATACAAGCAGCAAGCCGGTCGCAAATTTCTTCTTTCTGTCTTTTCTCTCCCAGAAAAAACGATTGAGAATATAGATAACTCGGTCGCTGGGATAGGTAGCAATTTTGTCATTTACAGCTGCAGTCAGTTCTTCATGATATGCTTTTCCTACAGCAACATAATCTGACTGCATGTCTACAACTAATAAATAGTCTGCCATTTTATTCCTCTATTTCCCAGTTGATCCAAAACCACCAGTTCGAACACCGTCAGCTTCATCTCCATCTGCGATTAAAAATGGTGCAA
>NZ_JAPJPF010000070.1 GCF_030825805.1 Streptococcus sp. | reverse complement strand
ACAAAGTAAGTAGTAAAATTTGCCACCATTGTATCATGACAATTTCCTCCTAAAAATTTTCTTTTACTTTAATAACTTCATAAAGTCTTCTGCAGTGTCGTTTGGCACCATCTGAGACGTAATCTTTACACCTTTTTCGTGGATCTTGTTGAAATCTTCCACATCCGCGTCCACCACATTGATCGAGCGGGTAATCGCACGTGTCTCATCAGATTGAGACATATTGCCGACATTCAGCGTTTCAAGCTGAACACCTGCTTCGATCAAACGAAGGAAACGATCAGGTTTGCGAGCTACGATAAAGAGTCGTTGGCTATCATATTTTCCAGCCAAGATATTTTCCGCAGCCTTTGCGACTGGCAAGATACTAAGCTTAACACCAGGTGGTGTCGCTAGTTTCAAGCCACTTTTTTCAATATCATTTTGAGCGACTTCATCATCGATCACCATGATACGTGAAACATTTAGTTTGGTAGTCCAAAGATTGGCTACCTGCCCGTGGATCAAACGTCCATCGATACGGCATCCTACAATAGTCATAAGTTTTCCCCCTTTACTTCTTTGAATGTAGGTTGTTGAACAAGTTGAAGTGTCTCTTGGTAACGCCCTTCTGTCTCAAAGACGATCAGGCTATTGGCTCCTTCTTTGAGGAAACCATGAGGCACATAAAGTGAAGTGGTCGGTCCGACCTCCCAGAAGCGGCCAAGGTTATGGCCATTGACAAAGACGACCCCTTTCCCAAATCCTGTCATATCCAGATAAGTGTCAAGGGTGTGGTCCAGCTGAAAATCATATCGGTAAAATGCTGGAGCACCTGCCTGCCATTCCTTTGAAAAATCGAGCTGACTGAGATCTTGTAAATCCAGTGGGTACTGCTTCCAATGAAGGTGGAAATGCAAATCCACACAGACACCTGTGCGAATGCCCTTGTGCTGGCTATCAGCCAAGAGCTTGTGCCCATAGTTGACACGGCCCATATTCTCAAGCAAGATTTTTAAATTCGTAACCGCTTTCTTTTTTCCTTTGATAAAAAGATCTTCACCGATCTCTGTTTGGTATTGCGTTGCTACATGTTGATCATCTAGGTAAATCTGTACCCGATCCCGGCCATCAATGATGCGCAGTTTTTCTTCTTCCGCATCCAACTCAAGGTCTGTCTCATATAGGAGATAACCTGTGGTTTGCCCCAACTCTTCCATCTTTTCAGGATAAAGGCTGGTCTCAACCTGAGCCAGATTGTCCAGATTCCCAAAAAGACTAGTCTTGGCTGCCAATTGCAAGGTTTGTTCTGGCAAACACTCTTTGATGAGTGGTTCTTGCTGTGGGTATTCCGGATAATAGGTCGCCATCATTTTTTGAATGACATAATACTTCTCCGTCGGATTGCCCTGTTCATTGAGCAAAGCCCCATAGTCATAGGAAGTTACCTGTGGCAAGTCTAGCGTTCCCCGAGCTGAGCAACCATTCATGAAGCCAAAATTGGTCCCGCCATGAAACATATAGAGATTGATGGAGCCGAGCTCCAAGACCTCATGGACAGCTTCTGCCAACTCCTCTGGGTCCCTTTGAATCACAGGTTCCTTCCAGCGGGTAAACCAGCCATCCCAGAATTCCATACACATCAAGGGCCATTTCTTGCCGTATTCGTCAAAGAATTCTTGCATCTGACCGAAGTTATAGGCTGCTTTGGAACCGAAGTTTCCCGTCACAAAGAGGTCTTCTTCTATCAAGGTTCCTGTTCTTAGCGTTGCTCGCCATGGTCCATCTGATGTAAAGAGAGGACAGGTCACGCCTTTTTCCTTCATCAAATCCCGAATGGCACGAAGATAATCCTTATCCTCTCCATAAGAGCCGTACTCATTTTCCACCTGCATCATGAGGATTGGACCACCCTGATCCACTTGGTAGGGTATCAACAAGCCAAGCAAGCGATCATAATAACGATCCACTGATTCGATAAAGGCTGGGTCAGATGAGCGGATTCGCAGGTCTTCTTCTAAGAGCCAGGCTGGTAATCCACCAAATTCCCACTCTGCACAGATAAAGGGCGACGGCCTTACAATCATGTAAAGTCCTAGGGACTGGGCTGTTTGAATGAAACGCTCTAAATCCAATCGACCACTAAAGTCAAACTGTCCTTTGCGGGGTTCATGCACATTCCAAGGGACATAGGTTTCAACCGTGTTGAACCCCAATGCCTTTAGATTATACAAGGAATGATACCAGTCTGCTGGGTCAATTCGGAAATAATGGATCGCTCCGGATAAAATCTTGAAGGGTTGATCTTTTAAATAGAAAGCATCGCGAATCTCAAAAACTCCCATAAACGCCCCCCTTTCTTATATGTAACCCTTTTCATTTATTAATATAATAAATTATTTAAAAAATGTCAACACTTTTATAAAAAATATGTTAAAATAGGGTTAAATAAGAGAAATCTAAAGAGAGGTAGCACTATGGCAATTCCAAAGTACCAACACATCAAAGATGAATTGAAGCAGCAAATTATCTCCGGAAAATTTGAAAATGGAGATAAATTTTATACTGAAGCTGAACTCATTAAAATTTATGATGTCAGCTCTATCACCGTTGTCCGTGCTTTGAACGACCTCGCTGCTGATGGCTACATTGTCCGTCAGCAAGGAAAAGGAACCTTTGTTTCTCGTGCTCGAAAACACAAACTGGTCGAATTTTCAGATGTTGAAACCTTCCCAATCCAAAAGGCCAAAGTCAAAGTTCTCTCTATTAAACGTGGAAATACCTTAAGCATCCTAGACAAACTAGGCCTCAACCCAACGCAATTCTACTATAAGATCGAACGGACTCGCCAGACAGGGGATGATACCTATATCTTCCACCAAACCTATGTTCCTGAACAATACATCAATCCAAACTATCCAAATTTGGAATACTACAGCTCTATCTATGATCGCTTCAAAGAAGACTACCACATTCATATGAATGACGAGCACTTCGAAGAAGTCAACGAAATCGTCTTTCCTACACCAAGCAAGGTTGCTAAAGTATTGAAGATCGACGAAAATTTCCCAACGGTCAAACAAGTGAAGACGACCAAGCTAGAAGCGACTGGCCAAATCCTTGAATACACGGAAACCTATAAACGCGGTGACTACTACAAGATCAAGTTCATCTCCTGTGACCGCGATCACTAAGAACCAAAAAGACTGAGACATCTCGGTCTTTTTTATAACTCCAGTATAGCATGTTAAAAACGATTTCTAAAGACCTCTTTAAAAATATATATAATTAGTGATAGTTTAGCTATAAAAAGTTTAAAAAGAGAGTGGGACAGAAATCGGTAATTCGTTAGAATTCGATTTCGTCGTCCC
>NZ_JAPJPF010000004.1 GCF_030825805.1 Streptococcus sp. | reverse complement strand
GTTTTGCTCAATTGCGCGTCGCTTCTAAAGAAAATAATTGGAACTTGCCATTTGCAGACATCGCATCTATCTGGCGCGATGGCTGTATCATCCGTTCTCGTTTCTTGCAAAAGATTACAGATGCTTACAATCGTGATGCAGATCTTGCCAACCTTCTTTTGGATGAGTACTTCTTGGATGTAACAGCTAAGTACCAACAATCTGTTCGTGACATTGTAGCTCTTGCTGTTCAAGCTGGTGTACCTGTCCCAACCTTCTCAGCAGCCATCACTTACTTTGATAGCTACCGTTCAGCAGATCTTCCAGCGAACTTGATCCAAGCACAACGTGACTACTTCGGTGCTCACACATACCAACGTAAGGATAAAGAAGGTACCTTCCACTATTCTTGGTACGACGAAAAATAATTGTAGGTTATGACAAAGCGGATATTACTAGTAGAAAATGAAAAGAATTTAGCGCGCTTTATTGATTTAGAACTTCAGAAAGCAGGCTATGTAGTTGATTTGGTAGAACAAGGGGAACTCGCCTTGAAACTCCTGCAGGCTACAGAATATGATTTAATTCTTCTCAATTACGAACTAGAAGATATGAGTGGGGAAGAGTTTGCCCAGCGTCTGAGCAAGATTCGTCCTGCAGCAGTCTTGATTGTCTTGGATAGTCGTGAGAAAATTTCAGAGCATATGGAGAGTATCCAACGATTTGCAGTATCTTATGTCATCAAACCATTCGTGATCAGTGATTTGGTTGAGAAAATCATCGCTATTTTTAGAGGTCGTGATTTTATTGACCAACATTGTAATCAGATGAAAGCTCCTACTTCCTATCGAAATTTGCGTATTGATGTCGAGAATCATATGGTGTATCGGGGAGAAGAAGTGATTGACCTGACACGTCGAGAATATGACCTGTTAGCGACTTTGATGGGAAGCAAACATGTCCTTAGTCGGGAGCAACTCTTAGAGCGGGTGTGGAAATATGAGAGTACAGCAGAAACCAATATCGTTGATGTCTATATTCGCTATCTTCGTGGGAAGATCGATCTGCCAGGACAAAAGAGCTATATCAAAACTGTCCGAGGTGTCGGCTACCAAATGCAAGAATAACAACAATCCCTTTGATGAGAAATCTCAAAGGGATTTTTTTGTTTGTCAAAAAGGAAGAAAGAAAAATTTTTTAAAAAAATTTTTTTAAAATCTTGTGAAAGAAGCAAACGTTTGCCTGGATTACAGTATTTCCAAGGCCTTTGTATATAATGTTTGTGAATTAAAAATTTACATGTAAGGGCTTTACAAAAAGAAAAAAAGTGGTATAATAGTAAGTGAAATATGCAAACGTTTTCTCGTATTGCGGGCATTTCAATTTTATAAGGAGGTCGAATGATGAATAAACAATCATTCAAAAGTCTATTAAGCTTTGAATTTTGGCAAAAATTCGGTAAAGCGTTGATGGTGGTCATTGCAGTTATGCCGGCGGCAGGTCTGATGATCAGTCTTGGTAAAACCATTGCAATGATTAATCCAGAACTTGGTTTCTTGGTAACTACCGGTGGTGTTCTTGAACAGATCGGTTGGGGGGTTATCGGAAACCTCCACATCCTCTTTGCTCTCGCTATCGGTGGTAGCTGGGCGAAAGAACGTGCGGGTGGGGCCTTTGCAGCAGGTCTATCCTTTATCCTGATTAACCGGATCACTGGTGTGATGTTCGGTGTAACAGGAGATATGCTGAAAGATCCAGAAGCGAAGGTGAAAACACTTCTTGGTGGATCTATCAAGGTTGCTGATTACTTCACGAGTGTGTTAGAATCACCTGCCTTGAATATGGGAGTTTTCGTTGGGATTATTGCCGGTTTTGTAGGGGCAACAGCCTTTAACAAATACTACAACTACCGCAAGTTACCAGATGCCCTATCATTCTTTAACGGGAAACGCTTTGTTCCATTTGTCGTTATCCTTCGTTCTGCAATTGTGGCTCTTATCTTGTCATTCTTATGGCCAGTAGTCCAAACAGGAATTAACAACTTTGGTATTTGGATTGCTAACTCAAAAGAGACTGCTCCAATCTTAGCACCATTTGCTTTCGGTACCTTGGAACGTCTCTTGCTTCCATTTGGTCTTCACCACATGTTGACTATCCCAATCAACTATACTCAATTGGGTGGTACTTATGAAGTGTTAACTGGTGCAGCAAAAGGCACTCAAGTATTTGGTCAAGATCCACTTTGGTTGGCTTGGATTACAGACTTAGGAAATACAAAAGTTTCTGACCCTGCTACTTACCAACACTTGTTGGATACTGTCACACCTGCTCGTTTCAAAGTGGGACAAATGATCGGTTCATTCGGTATCTTGATGGGGGTTGCCCTTGCCATTTACCGTAATGTAGACCCTGATAAGAAACACAAATACAAAGGGATGATGATTGCGACTGCTCTTGCAACCTTCCTCACAGGGGTTACAGAACCAATCGAGTACATGTTTATGTTCGTAGCAATGCCTCTTTACCTCGTTTATGCAGTGGTACAAGGTGCAGCCTTCGCGATGGCAGATATCGTCAATCTCCGTGTCCATTCATTTGGATCAATTGAGTTCTTGACTCGTACACCAATGACCATTAAAGCTGGTATTGGTATGGATATCATTAATTTCATCTGGGTAACTGTACTTTTTGCAGTGATCATGTACTTCATTGCAAACTTCATGATCCAGAAATTTAACTACGCAACTCCTGGACGTAATGGAAACTACGAACAAGCTGAGGGTGGTGCAGAAGAGTCTGAAACTTCAGGTTCAAGTAAAGTGGCTGCTGCTTCTCAAGCGGTTAACATCATTAACCTTCTTGGTGGTCGTGCCAATATCGTCGATGTAGATGCATGTATGACTCGTCTTCGTGTTACTGTTAAAGACGAAACTAAAGTCGGAACAGAAGAACAATGGAAGGCTGAAGGAGCAATGGGACTTGTCATGAAAGGACAAGGTGTCCAAGCGATTTACGGTCCAAAAGCGGACGTCTTGAAATCAGATATCCAAGATTTGTTAGACTCAGGTGAAGTGATTCCTGAAACTCTTCCAAGTCAAAAGACAGCGGTTCAACAAGCAGAAGTTGCCTTTAAAGGGGTGACGGAAGAAGTTCACTCAGTTGCTGAAGGACAAGTCATTGAATTAGAAAAAGTTCAAGATCCAGTCTTCTCACAAAAAATGATGGGTGACGGATTTGCAGTTGAACCAGCAAATGGTCAGATTGTTTCACCAGTAGCTGGTAAGGTGACAAGCGTCTTCCCTACCAAACATGCGCTTGGTTTGGTAACAGAATCTGGTCTTGAAGTCCTCGTTCATATCGGTCTTGATACTGTAAGTTTGGAAGGTAAACCTTTCACAGTGAAGGTAGAAGAAGGCCAAACAGTGGCAGCGGGAGACCTATTGGTAGAAGCAGATTTGGATGCTATTCGTGAAGCTGGACGTGCAACTTCAACAGTTGTAGTCTTCACAAATGGTGCAGCAATTAAATCTGTTACTCTTACACAAACTGGTCAACTTCCAGCAGATGCTGTGGTTGCTAAGGTTGAATTATAATCTATGAGAGTTATTCCTTGTATCTATTGGATACAGGGAATTCTCTATTAGGAGAGTAGGATCATGAAATTTTTAACTTTAAACACTCATAGTTGGATGGAAGAAAATCCCCAACAAAAATTTGAGGACTTATTAAAAGACATTCTTGAAAAGCAATACGACTTGATTTGTTTCCAAGAAATTAATCAGACCATCGAAAGTCCAGTTGTTCCTGTTAATGACTTGTACCATCCAACTCCTTCTTCGGAGCCGATCCATCAGGATCACTATGTTCGTTGTTTAGTTGAAAAATTAGAAGAAGAAGGATTGAGCTACCACTGGACCTGGGCTTATAACCATATCGGCTATGACCGTTATCATGAAGGTGTGGCGATTCTATCGCGTACCCCAATCCAGGCAAGCGAACTCTTGGTTTCAGATGTGAATGATCCAACAGATTATCATACACGACGGATTGCCATTGCAGAAACCCAAGTTGATGGGAAAGACATTGCTGTTGCCAGTGTTCACCTCTCTTGGTGGGACAAAGGCTTCCAGCAAGAGTGGGCGCGTTTAGAAGAACGCTTTAGCCAATTGCAAAAGCCTTTGATTTTAGCTGGGGACTTTAATAATCCAGCTGGGCAAGAAGGTTATGAAGCCATTTTAGCGAGCCCGCTAGCTCTTCAAGATAGCTTTATTGAAGCTCGCCAGACCAAGGGGACTTACACTGTAGGTCCTGGAATTGATGGATGGGATGATAATCAAGTACCCTTGCGGATTGATTATATTTTCACCTCAAAAGAATGGGTTATCGAACGGCTAGAAGTTGTGTTTGATGGTTCTAGTCAGCCTCTCGTCAGCGACCATTATGGTTTGTCAGCTGACTTGTATTTACCATAAGATTCAAATCCCTATGCCTTTAGGAGGCTAGGGATTTTCTTTGTTTCGCTTGCTTTCACTTTAGCCCTAAATATGATAGAATAAAGTATTAAGAAACGATAAGGAGGGTGTCCATGCGGTGTCCAAAATGTGGCGGAAATAAGTCTAGTGTTGTAGATAGTCGCCAGGCAGAAGATGGAAAAACGATTCGTAGAAGAAGAGAATGTGATGAATGTCATCATCGCTTCACCACTTATGAACGAGTAGAAGAGCGGACTCTTGTTGTGGTGAAAAAAGATGGCACCCGGGAACAGTTTTCTAGAGATAAAATATTTAATGGGATTATTCGATCTGCTCAGAAACGTCCCGTGTCGAGTGACGAAATTGAGGAAATTGTGGGGCGAATCGAACAAAAGATTCGTAGTCAGAGTGAAAATGAGATCCAGAGTGACTATATCGGATCACTTGTCATGGACGAGTTAGCAGAATTGGACGAAATTACCTATGTTCGATTTGCGAGTGTCTATCGTAGTTTCAAGGATGTTGGTGAATTGGAAAGTCTCTTAAAGCAGATTACCAAAGGAACGAAGAAGAAAAAGGAAAAATAGATGAAGCCCAATACTTCATTTTCTTTCTTGAAGAATAATTATTTAGCGCCTACAGGAGCCTCTTTCACGCATCTGTATGGACCAATATTAGGTGTTCAAGCAAGTCAATTATATACTTTTCTGCTGAGTCTCTATGATCAGGGGAAAGAAAAACGGCTGATTGCTGTTGTTTTAAATCATTTGGATCTAGGTTTCGCTCATTTTCTCGAAAGTTTAGACCGCTTGATTGCCATGAATTTATTAGAGGTTTATGAAACAGAAGAAGGACTTCAGTTCCGATTTTTGGCTCCGCTAGAAGCAGATCAATTTTTCGCGAATATCGCTTATCAGAAGTTGCTGGAGAAAAAAATAGGAGAAGCAGCAGTTCGTGACTTGCTTCCTGAAAAACCAGAGGGAGAGAAACGGAAGGTGAACTTTGCCTCTATTTTTGGGATTGATGGTGTTTCGACCCCTCAGAGGAAAGTATCTTCCTTCAGTTTAGAGCACTTTAAACAATTAATGGTACGGGATGGCCTTCGTTTTGAGAACGAACAAGAGGACCTCTTAGTTCTTTATGCCATCACCGAAGAGAAGAATTGGACTTGGTACGAGACCTATCTGTTGGCCAAGGAGACAGCGGTTAATTTGGTCATTTCGACCAAACGGATGAGACAAAAACTGACCCAAGAGCCACAAGAAAAAGGTAAGGATGAGTTCACTCCGCAGGAAAGGGCCATTATCCGGGAAGCTAAAAATAAGACCAGTCGTCAATTTTTAGCAGGAATAAAAAAAGCGCGTAAGGCTGTTGTGACCCAATCAGAACGCCAAGTAATTTCTGACTTGGCCCGTTTAGGCCTGTTAGATGAAGTTATAAATGTGATCTTGTTGTTTACCTTTAACAAGGTTGCTTCCGCCAATCTCAATGAAAAGTATGCCTTAAAAGTTGGAAATGACTTTGCTTATGAGGGGATAAAGACGGCTGAGGAGGCCGTTCTGAAGATCCGCCAGCGCCAAGACTCCCATTTACAAAAAGCAAAAGAGAAAGTAGCTAAGAGTGGGTCAGCGACAGGAAAGACCAATGTTCCGAAGTGGAGTCAGCCTATCTATACCAATCAGACTAGCCAAGAAGAACAGGCTAATCTGGAACAACAAAAACGAGCCTTGCTCGAGAAATTAAATCAAGGAGGGGAGTAAATGGAGAGCGTAGGGAAAACCATGTCCCAGATGAATCGATCACAGCAGTTCAATTATGAAGAATTGGTAGCTCAAATTCTCGCCGAACCTGAGATTGCAACCTTTATTCAAAAGGAGGGTTTATCGGATGTAGAAATCCGTCGTAGCATTTCCAAATTTAACCAATACATCAGTGAGCGCAATCGCTTTGTCCTTGGGGATGCAGATTATATTGCAAGAGGGTATAAGCCTGTTTTAGTCATGAATGAAGGTTATGCGGATGTTTCCTATGAGGAGACACCTGAATTAATCGAGGCACAAAAACAAGCCGCTATCAATAGACGCTTGCAGCTGATCAACTTACCAAGCACCTTGAAGGAAGCTTCCTTAGCGAAAGTCGACTTGGATGATCGTGGGCGTTTTGGAGCCTTTGAAGAGTTGGCCAATTTTGTTGCTTCCTATCCTCAAGCTCGTAAAGGGATTTTTCTATATGGAGATTTTGGAGTTGGGAAAAGCTATATGATGGCAGCTCTTGCTCATGACTTGTCTGAAAAACGTCAGGCTTCCTCCACCATTCTACATTTCCCAAGCTTTGTCATCGATGTCAAAAATGCCATTAATACAGGTCAGGTTAAAGAGATGTTGGATCAGGTCAAGAAGGCTGAAATTTTGATTCTTGATGATATTGGGGCAGAGCAAATGTCGCCTTGGGTCCGGGATGAAGTCTTGCAAGTGATTTTGCAACATCGGATGCAGGAGATTCTTCCAACCTTCTTTACTTCGAATTTCAACTTTGAAGATTTGGAACGTCATTTTGCTACATCTCGGAATGGAGATGAGACTTGGCAAGCCAAACGTGTCATGGAGCGAATCAAGTTCCTTGCTAAAGAAGTCCGCCTAGAAGGAGAAAATCGCCGATGAATCCTGTTATTGATTTGATGAAATCTCATTCCTCTGTCCGTCGCTTTAAGGAGGAGGACATCAAAGAGGAAGACCTTCAAGCAATCCTAACAGCAGGACAGATGGCTTCCTCTTGGAAGAACTTCCAGTCTTATTCCATTATCTTAGTGAGAAGCCAGGAAAAGAAAGAGGGGCTCTATCAATTCGTCCCTCAGGAGGCAATTCGTCAATGCTCTGTTTTCTTACTGTTTGTAGGAGATCTCAACCGAGCTGAAAAAGGGGTTCGAATGCATACGGATCAATTCCATCCAGAAGGACCAGATAATTTATTGATTACTTCTGTAGATGCGGCCTTGGCAGGTCAGAATACCTTGCTAGCTGCTGAAAGTCTAGGCTACGGAGGAGTCATTATTGGCTTGGTTCGGTATGAAGCGGCTGAAGTGGCCAAACTATTTAACTTACCAGACTACACCTATCCTGTCTTTGGGATGGCTTTAGGAGTGCCAAATCAGAACCATCCTGTGAAGCCCCGCCTTCCTTTGGAAGCTGTTGTCTTCGAAGAAAGTTACCAGGAGCAGACTCCTGAAGTGATTGAAGCCTTTGATCGAGTACAGACTGCCTATGCTGGAGCACGGGCAACGGATACTTGGAGCCAACGCTTGGCTGCCCAATTTGGACAGGAAGAACCAGCTGCTACGGCAGAATTATTAAAGAAACACCAACTAGAAAAATAAGAGAAAAGAGGACACCATGGCTTTACCTACTGTTGCCATTGTAGGACGTCCAAATGTCGGGAAGTCAACGCTCTTTAACCGGATTGCCGGTGAGCGGATTTCCATTGTCGAGGATGTCGAAGGGGTTACTCGGGACCGTATTTATGCAACGGCTGAGTGGCTCAACCACCAATTTAGTATTATTGATACTGGCGGGATTGATGACGTGGACGCACCTTTCATGGAGCAAATCAAGCACCAAGCGGAGATTGCCATGGATGAAGCAGACGTCATTGTCTTTGTCGTATCTGGAAAAGAAGGGATTACCGATGCAGATGAGTATGTGGCTCGGATGCTCTACAAGACCCACAAACCAGTCATTTTAGCGGTCAATAAAGTGGATAACCCAGAGATGCGAACTGACATCTATGATTTCTACGCTCTTGGCCTGGGCGAACCTTTGCCAGTGTCATCTGTGCACGGGATTGGTACAGGGGATGTTTTGGATGCTATTGTTGAAAACCTTCCGACGGATCGGGAGCCAGAAAATCCAGATGTCATCAAGTTCAGCTTGATTGGTCGCCCAAATGTCGGAAAATCTAGTCTGATCAATGCCATCCTTGGGGAAGACCGCGTCATTGCCAGTCCTGTAGCAGGGACTACGCGGGATGCGATTGACACCCATTTCACGGATGCAGAAGGCCAAGAGTACACCATGATTGATACAGCCGGAATGCGAAAATCTGGTAAGGTCTATGAAAATACAGAGAAATATTCTGTCATGCGGGCTATGCGAGCTATCGATCGCTCGGATGTGGTCTTGATGGTCTTGAACGCAGAAGAAGGAATCCGCGAGTACGATAAGCGGATTGCCGGATTTGCCCATGAAGCTGGAAAAGGGATGATCATCGTGGTCAATAAGTGGGACACCCTTGAAAAGGATAACCATACCATGAAGCAATGGGAAGATGATATTCGAGATCAGTTCCAATACTTATCTTATGCACCCATTATCTTTGTCTCTGCTCTGACCAAACAACGCCTGCACAAGTTACCAGATATGATCAAGCAGATCAGTGAGAGCCAAAATACACGCATTCCTTCAGCTGTCTTGAACGATGTCATCATGGATGCCATTGCCATTAATCCGACACCGACAGATAAAGGAAAACGTCTAAAAATCTTCTATGCGACTCAGGTTGCTACCAAGCCACCAACCTTTGTGGTCTTTGTCAATGAAGAAGAGCTCATGCACTTCTCTTATCTTCGTTTCTTGGAAAATCAAATTCGGAAAGCCTTTGTCTTTGAAGGAACCCCAATCCATTTGATTGCTCGGAAACGGAAGTAGGTATTTATGAAAATTTTGAAACAAGGACTCATGTTGGCTGTCCCATTCGTTGTGTTTCTAGGACTAACAGCTTGTAGCATTGAAAGAGAAGAAACCTATGAGAAAAAAGATAAAGACATTCTTCTTCGAGTGACGATTCGACATAGAGCCAATCAAATGATCTCTGAAGAGTTTTGGGCTGATAATTTTAATGTAAATATTGAAGATGACTCTGAGTTCGAATATATTAAAAAAGAAATTGTTGAACCTAAAAAAGGAATTTCGGGCTATACAACAGATGTGAGTCGGACGAAAGAGGGTGGACTGATGATTCATACCAAGATCGTCTACCAAGACTTAGATATTGAAGCCTTAAATAAAGCCAACGATGAGAAAAAAACGTTTGGAGAACTGGCCAACTATTCAGAACATATCAAAAATTTCAAAAAAGAAGGTTATAAGAGAATAAAATAAAAGGAACACACTTGGTGTTCCTTTTAGAATGTAAACAAACCATTTTTAACATAAAATAGCTAGCTATATTTCAAATAATGACTTTTATTTTTGGAGTCATTCAAGTAGATCTGAAACTTTCCGCCGTGAGAAAAGTGCTAGAAACAAGATTGTTTCTAGCACTCGGGAGTTTTGGAACCTTGGGTCCAAAACTAAGTCATGGAACTTCATAGAAGTTCGTTGACGTCCGTACTCACCTAAGGGAAGTTTCTAAGAATACCTCTTTTTTAATTTGAATGGAAAAAGAAAAGTGGAGTAGGTGATAGTAAAATCAGGCATTGAATTCTTCACAATTCTTTGTCTTTTTTTCTATTTTAGAGGGGATATGATATAATAAAGGGATAAACATAAGGTGGTAAATATGGCAAAATTAATTCCTGGGAAAATCCGTTCAGAAGGAATCCTTCTCTATGAAAACGGGAAAGTATCCCTACAGGAAATGAAGAATCAGTACCTCTATTTCAGAATTGACAATGAGTCCCTCCGCTATAGTCTAGATGATCAAGCAATTTTTTGTAGTTGTGAGTTTTTCCAGAAGAAAAAATTCTGTGTGCATTTAGCCGCAGGAGAAGCCTTTTTAAAAAATGATGAAGAAGGGAAGGAACTCTTGCTTGGTTTGGAGCAAGATGCAACAGAAAGTCAAGAAACAAAGGAAAAAGTATCTTTTGGAAGTTTGTTTTTAGATCAAGTCCTACCAAAAATTGAAAGCAAAGAAGTCCGTTTTGGTCTTTCAGCAACCGGTCATGTAGACGACTATTCCGGTCAGTTTTTGTGGACCCTTCGTATCTATCGCAGACCGGATGAGAGATCTTATGTGGTGCGGGATGTTGTAGCTTTTTTGCAAGCCATCAGAAAACAGTCCCATTTTGCGATTGGAAAAAGTTATTACGAGCCGATTTCCTATGCAGCCTTTGACCCTGAAAGTCGTGCCTTAATTCGATTCTTAGAAGGCTTGTTATCGGGAGATACGGTGCATGATGCCCTCTTCTTTCCAAATGGGGGTCGTCATCTTTACTTTCCAATGAGTTTCTTTGAAGAAGCTGTGCAAGTATTGATGGACCTACCGTCCTTTACCCTTGAAGTCGGACTGGATACCTATCAGGAAGTATTCTTTCAAGAACTCCAGGAAGATTCAGGCTTGTTTTCTTTCCAAGTAGTGGAAATGAAGGAGTTTATCGAACTACAGGTTCAAGTGGCTTCCTATAAAATGGTGGAAGGTCGCTTTCTTTTGGCAAATGGCCATTTTTATCAAATATCACCGCTTCAAAAGATTTTGATTGAGGCTGTGCAGAGTTTACCCCTCTCCAGTGATCAGAAAAGACATGTTCAATTTGATTTGTCTGATCAGACCAAATTAACCTATAGCTTAGAGCAATTTAGGAAAATTGGTGAGGTGAAAGCACCAAGTAATTTCTATATTCACGATTTTCAACCTCACTTTGCTTTTGATTTATCGGAGCAAGGAGAAGTGTTGCTGGATCTAGTTTTTGTCTACGAGGAACGCATCGTTCGCTCTGAGAAAGAACTTAAGGATCTGCCTTATTCCAGTAATTTTGATAAGGAACGTTTGGTTTTTGAAACCATCTTGACAGCTGGCTTTACCAATCAATTTCAAACCAAACGAGCTCCTCTCCTTCCCAAGCAGATCTATCCCTTCTTTCATCAGACCCTTCCTTTGTTTGAAGAACTGGGAGAGGTCGAAGTTTCGGACAAGTTGTTAGACCTGTATCAGGTTGAAAAGCCAAAGATTGCCATTCAAACCAGTGGTCGTCTCCTTGAGATTGGTTTTGAATTTGACTCCATTGATCCCTCTGAGGTTGAGCAAGTGATGAGTGCCTTGGTTGAGAAGAATGACTATTATATCAGTCAATCAGGAAAGGTTCTAATCTTTGATGAAGAAACCAAGCGGATCAGTCAGACTTTATTGAATCTTCGTGCAAAGAAGACAAAAACAGGTCAGTTGCAAACCAATCGCATTGCAGCCTTCCAGCTCTCCCAGTTATTTGAGTCAGCTGACAATGTCCAATTTTCTGAAGAGTTTCGTCACTTGGCTCATGATTTGATTCATCCAGAGCAATTTCCATTAGGTAAGCTACAAGTAACTGCTAAACTTCGAGATTATCAGGAAGTCGGAGTCCGCTGGCTATCCATGCTCAATCACTATGGTTTTGGGGGGATTTTGGCAGATGATATGGGGCTTGGAAAGACCCTCCAGACCATTGCCTTTCTCTCAAGTGTTGCGATGGCGGATTCTAAGATTTTGATTTTAGCCCCATCTAGTCTAATCTATAATTGGAAAGAGGAGTTCGAAAAATTTGCTCCACAAATGGAAGTGGAGGTTATCTATGGCCTCAAAGCAAGTCGCGACGAGGTGATTGCAAGCAACCCTCAGGTAGCGATCACCAGTTACGCTTCCTTCCGCCAGGACGTAGAGCAATACGAAAAAAATCAGTACCAATACCTCATCTTGGATGAAGCCCAGGTCATGAAAAATTCCCAAACCAAGATTGCCCAATACTTACGGAAATTCGATGTTCCTCATACCTTTGCTTTGTCGGGAACTCCAATAGAAAACCATGTAGAGGAACTCTGGTCGATTTTCCAAATTGTTCTTCCTGGTTTGTTTCCGGGTAAAAAAGAATTTAAACAATTGAGTCCAGCGACTATTTCTCAATACGTCAAGCCCTTTATCATGAGACGGAAAAAAAGTGAAGTCTTGCAGGAACTTCCAGATTTGATTGAGATGACCTATAAGAATGAATTGGCTGACAATCAAAAAACGATCTATTTAGCCCAGTTGAAACAAATGCAAGACCGCATTCTAAGCTCTTCTGAAGAGGAACTTAATCGCAGTAAGATGGAAATCTTATCTGGTTTGATGCGTCTTCGTCAGATTTGTGATACGCCATCCCTCTTTTTAGAGGACTATACTGGAGAGAGTGGGAAGTTGGATAGCCTTCGAGAACTGCTAGAGCAGATCAAAGATGGAAACCAACGAGTGTTGATCTTCTCACAATTTAGGGGCATGTTGGATATCATTGAAAAAGAGTTGGATGCTCTGAAGATGACTTCGTTTAAAATCACAGGATCTACGCCAGCTAATGAGCGCCAAGATATGACTAACGCCTTTAACTCCGGTCAAGGGGATGCCTTTCTCATTTCCTTGAAAGCAGGTGGAGTTGGCTTGAATTTGACAGGTGCTGACACGGTTATTTTAGTTGACCTATGGTGGAACCCTGCGGTAGAAGATCAAGCCATTGGTCGTGCCCATCGAATGGGACAAGATAAGAATGTTGAGGTCTACCGGATGATTACTCGAGGGACCATCGAAGAAAAAATTCAAGAGCTCCAGACTAGCAAACGTCATTTAGTTTCTACCATATTAGATGGTACCGAAACGCGCTCCAGCCTTTCTATTGAAGAAATTCGGGAAATTTTGGGTATTTCGGTAGAATAACTTGAAAAATTAAATGAATAGTTTATAATTAATGAAGTGTCGAAAGGAAGAAATAGGATGACGGATAAGCAGTTTCCTCAAGTAGCAGATGATGAATTGATGCTAACTCAAATGCCCCATATGAATTTATATGATGATGGGGACTTCATTAGTAATATTCTTGGGGAGTATACAGATAAAAACTATTTAGAATGGGAGCCAATTGCTACTGGAAAGGTAGCAGAGCAACCTTATCAAAAAAATCTACAAAAATCCCTTCAAAAACCATTTGAAGTGCCTAAGTCAAGAAGGCAGCCGATGACTCCTGATTTCAAGGAGCCTGTTGATAAAAAGAGCCCGGCGAATCGCTACGCAGAAGAAGCTCGTGAAGCAGCGCGTGCTGATTTGAAAAAGAAGCGGACGGCTCCGTATTTAACAGCAGATATTGCATCTAAGCCTAATCGTAAAAAATTCACCCCTTCTTTCATGCCAAAAGGGAAGCCGACAGCTCCTTTTCAAAAAGAAAATCCCGGTGAATTGATTAAATATGGTGAGCGACTGAAACAAGAGCAATTGATCCTTTTAGAAGGGGCTGGGGAACTTCCAGTTCAAGAATCCCATCAAGAAGAGAAACCAAAAAAGAACAATTATGATTTCTTGAAAAAGAGTCAAATCTATAACAAGGATCAACAGAACATTCCAACGAGACCTATTAAACAAGAACTCAATGTGACCAATCTGGACTAGCAGGAGGAGAAACTATGTCAAAAACATTTCATTTTATCGGAATAAAAGGAGCTGGTATGAGTGCCTTGGCTCTCATGCTCCATCAGATGGGACACACTGTACAAGGATCTGATGTAGAGAAATATTACTTTACTCAAAGAGGTCTGGAGCAAGCAGGGATTACCATCCTACCATTCAGCGAAGAAAATCTTACTGGAGATCAAATCTTGATCGCTGGAAATGCCTTTAAACCTGAGAACAACGTAGAAATTGCTTATGCAGATGCTCAAGGCTATACCTATCAACGCTACCATGAATTCTTAGGTGAATTTATGCGTGATTTTGTCAGCATGGGAGTAGCAGGAGCTCACGGGAAAACCTCTACTACAGGGATTTTGTCTCACGTTCTGTCTAATATCACAGATACTAGCTATTTGATTGGGGATGGAACTGGTCGTGGTTCGAAAGGTGCTAAGTACTTTGTCTTTGAATCAGACGAGTACGAACGTCACTTTATGCCTTACCACCCAGAGTATTCGATTATCACCAATATTGATTTTGACCATCCTGACTACTTTACTGGCCTAGAAGATGTCTTTAATGCCTTCAATGATTATGCCAAACAAATCTCCAAAGCCTTGTTCATCTATGGGGAAGATCCTGAGCTTCGTCGGATTACAGCTAATGCCCCAATCTATTACTATGGCTTTGAAGAAGAGGGCAATGATTTTGTAGCCAGTGATCTCTTGCGTTCTACTACTGGATCAACCTTTACTGTTCACTTCCGTGGAGAAGATTTGGGACAGTTCCAAATCCCATCCTTCGGACGTCACAATATCATGAATGCTACAGCGGTCGTTGGTTTGCTTTATATCGCTGGATTCGATCTTGATTTAGTTCGGGAACACTTAAAAACATTTGGCGGGGTCAAACGTCGCTTTACAGAAAAGATTGTCAACGATACCGTCATCATTGATGACTTTGCCCACCATCCAACTGAAATCATTGCTACTTTGGATGCGGCACGTCAAAAGTATCCAAGTAAGGAAATCGTAGCGGTCTTCCAACCTCATACCTTTACTCGGACGATTGCTCTCTTGGATGAATTTGCGGATGCCTTGAACCAGGCCGATGCAGTTTACTTGGCACAGATTTATGGATCAGCCCGTGAAGTGGATCATGGGGATGTAAAAGTGGAAGATCTAGAAGCGAAAATCATCAAGAAATCAGGTGTGATTACAGCTGAAAACGTTTCTCCACTCTTGGATCATGACAATGCTGTCTATGTCTTCATGGGAGCAGGAGATATCCAGACCTATGAATATTCATTTGAACGTTTACTTGGGAACTTGACCAATAACGTTCAATAAGGAGATACCATGCAACCAAACCTTAGGATTCGGTTTGCTAAAGAAATTGATTGGGATGAGATCGAACAGATCACGTCCCAAAATTTTTCTTTTCAAAGTGCTAAACGACAAGAACTGAACGGATTCAGGACCCTGGTCTTGGAATTTGAAGAGCAAGTGATTGGGAGTTGCCTGATTCAAACAGAGGATCAGCTCGAAAATCCCTCTTTAAAATTATTGTGGTTGGAAATTCTTCCAGACTTTAGAAAACAAGGTTTTGGTACCTTGTTACTGGCCTCACTCAAGTCTCTTGTAGCTCAAGAATCCTTGTTAGGGATTCATGTGCTCTGCCAGGAAGAACTGATTCCGTATTTTGAAATGAATGATTTCCAACTAGAGATAGGGGGTAAGGAAGAAGGAGTTGAGGGCTATCAACTAAGTTGGTGCCTGTCCCTATAGAAAGGAAGAAAAATGAACATTCGTCGTGCAACTATTGATGATTTAGAAGCCATTCTTGCCATAGAACTGGAAAATTTTAGTCCAGAAGAAGCAATAGATGAGACAGTGCTTGCCAAACATATCGAATCGTTTCATAATAGCTTTTTATTGGCTGAAAAGGATGGCCAGCTCCTAGGCTATCTAGAAGGACCAGTTACTCAAAAGAGATATGTGGATGACCGTTCTTTTACAGTGGATGTAAGGGATGAGTCGCATCTACCAGGAGGTTTTATTACCATTACAAGTCTTTCGATAGCTCAGTCTGCACAAGGCTTAGGGGTTGGGAAAGCCCTGCTTGAGACCATGAAGAGGGTTGCTTTAGAAGAAGGACGGGAAGGGATCAGCCTGACCTGTCATGATTACTTGATTGAGTATTATGAAAGGAACGGCTTTGTAAACGAAGGTCGCTCGGCCTCTAACTATGCTGGGGAAGTCTGGTACGATTTAGTATGGGAGGTCCCATCAAGTAAGTAATCAATAGGATTTGAGGCCCTCAAGCCTCGTTCCTATTGATTTTCTATCCCTTTTAAGATATAATATTAAGGATTATGACAAGGGGGGTCAAGTATTTGACTGATAACCAACAAGAGAATGAAAAATTATTAAGCTTTAAAGAGCGGATTCTCCGTGATCTTGAAGAAGCAAATAAGCAGATTGTACAGGTTGAAAAAGAATATGATTTACCTGTTCAAGAAATCTCTAGTCCAGAAAACAAAGAAGAAGAGACGGAAGGATCACTTCCTGAACTTGTGTCAGAAGAGTCCGAAGTTCAGGACAAAGTAGAAATTCCAGAGGAAGCAGAAGTACCAGAAGTTACGGAAATTCCCGACCTTAAAGGTAGAGAAGATGAAACTCAAGAAGAAACACCTCTACCAGTTCAAGAGCCAACTCAAGAACCAGAAGTCTCAAGTCAGCCCGTAAAAGTTTCGAAAAAAGAAACCCCGGTATCTAGTGTTTCGCGCAAGGATCGTGACCAACGTGTTCAGAAAAAGAAAAAACAGAATACTATTGCTAAACGAATCGTCTTGACGGTTCTAGGAATTCTTTTTGTCTTAATGGTTGCAACTGGAATTTTCGCAGTGACCTATGTTCGATCTAACTTAAATGCAATGGATGTCAAGTCTACAGAGTTTGTAACCGTTGAAATTCCTGCTGGATCTAGCAATCGTGAAATTGGGACTATCTTGGAGAAAAAAGGCTTGATTAAGAATGGTCAGTTCTTCAACTATTACACCAAGTTTAAGAATTATGGAAACTTCCAATCCGGTTATTTCAATCTACAAAAGAGTATGGATCTAGAGACCATTATTCAAAAATTGCAAGAGCAAGGGACCAAAACTCCGGAACCACCGGTCTTAGGAAAAATTACGATTCCTGAGGGCTACACAATTGATCAAATCGCGCAAGTGGTTTCTGTGGATGCTAGTTCTAAATCTGGTGCCAAGACTCCATATACGCAAGAAGAATTCTTAAAAGTAATCCAAGATGATGCTTTTATTGAAAAGATGGTAGCCAAATATCCTAAGTTACTAGCAACCTTACCGTCCAAAGAAAGTGGGGTACGCTATCGCTTAGAGGGCTATCTCTTCCCAGCTACTTACGGTTATGGAAAAGATAGTAAAATGGAAGATCTTGTGGACCAAATGTTAGCTGCAATGGACCAAAATCTTTCAGCCTACTATGACACTATGGAAGCTAAAAACATTGATGTCAATGAGGCATTGACTCTGGCTTCTTTGATTGAAAAAGAAGGCGCTACAGATAAAGACCGCAAGGATATTGCCAGTGTCTTTTATAACCGTTTGAATCAAGATATGCCTCTTCAAAGTAATATTGCCATCTTATACGCACAAGGTCAATTAGGCAAGAAGACGACTCTGAAAGAAGACGCAACGATTGACACCAATATTGATTCACCTTATAATATCTACAAGAATACTGGTTTGATGCCTGGTCCAGTAGATAGTCCAGGGCTATCTGCAATTGAAGCAGCCGTCAACCCAAGCAAGACAGACTACCTCTACTTTGTCGCAAATGTAGAGACAGGGGAAGTCTATTTTGCGAAAACTTTTGAGGAACACACTAAAAACGTGGAAGAACACGTGAATAGCAAATTAACAGAAAGCAGCTCAAACTAAGGAGGATGTGGCATGCCACACCTTTTTAGTTCGAAAAAAATAATAGAAAAGAGAAAAGAGAAATAAATATGGCAGAAAAAACCTATCCAATGACCCTTGCTGAAAAGCAAAAGTTAGAACTTGAATTAGAAGAATTGAAATTAGTTCGTCGTCCAGAAGTTGTAGAGCGGATTAAAATTGCTCGTTCATACGGAGACCTTTCAGAAAACAGTGAATACGAAGCAGCTAAAGACGAACAGGCTTTTGTTGAAGGGCAAATCTCCAGCCTAGAAACAAAGATTCGCTATGCTGAAATTGTAGATAGTGATGCAGTCGCTGTTGATGAAGTAGCGATCGGAAAAACAGTCACCGTAAAAGAAATTGGTGAAGACGAAGAAGATGTCTACATCATCGTTGGTTCAGCTGGAGCAGATGCTTTTGCTGGTAAGATATCAAATGAAAGTCCAATTGGTCATGCCTTAATTGGTAAGAAAACAGGGGATACTGTGACGATTGAAACTCCAGCAGGAAGCTACCAAGTGAAAATCTTGAACGTTGAAAAAACAGAATAAAAAGAGAGTGAGTCACTCTCATTTTTTTTGAAGATAAAGTCTTCTGAAAAACTTTCCTTAGGTGACTACGGACGTCAGCGAACTTCTAAGAAGTTCCATGACTTAGTTTTGAGACCTTCGCTCTTTAATTTCCAGGCTCAGGCTAAAACAGTTCCCCAAACTGTTTTACTCTCAAAACTCCCGAGTGCCTGAAACACAATAGTTTCAGGCACTTTTCTCACAGCGGAAAGTTTTTCATCTTCTTAAATAACTAAAAAATAAAAGTCATTTTTTGATAATCATCTAACTGTTTTATGTAAAACAATAGTTTGTATCTATTATTATATGAGAATGAACCACTCTCATTTTTTTGTAGTAATGGGAAAAGCCGAGATGATATCTCGGCCTTTTTGCTAATATTAGTTACGGTTGCGTTGTTTTCCAGCGTTTCGTTTTTTGTTTCCGTTAGTTGGAATAGAACGATTAGAGTTGGCTGGATTGGTAGGTGTGATATCCTTTTTAATGCGACGTCCATTGGATGCTGGAGCTTTTGGAGGATTGTTTTTATATTCCTCTGCAACTTGTTTCCGCAATCTTGGACGGATGAGATAGTTAATGACAAATTGTTGAATAATCTGTACAAAACCACCGACTACCCAGTAAAGGGTTACACCAGCTGGTGCCATCAAAGAGAAGACTGCAATCATAATTGGGCTTACAAGAGCTGTTTTCTTCATGGTTTCTCTTTGGTTTTCATCTTCGATACCATGGAGAGAGAGCATACTTTGAATGTAGTAAAGAACAGCAACAACTAGGGTTAATGCCAGACTTTTTGAACCGAGATTAATGCCAAGGAAACTGCTCTTGCTGACTCCTGGAGTATACTGAGCTGCAAAATAAAGGGCAGAGAAGAATGGCATTTGAATCAACAAAGGCAGGCATCCAATACCACCGAATGGGCTGACGCCGTTTTCTTTTTGGGCATTCATCAATTCAGAATTGGCAAGTAGTTTTTCTTCTTGAGTCTCTGCATTTTTAATACGTTCTTGAATCGGTGCAAAAATCGGTTTGAGGTAGTTCATCTTTTCTGATTGGTAGGTTGCCTTCCAAGATTGATAAATACCTAGAGGGAAGATGATGATTCGAACGATTACGGTTACTAAGATAATCCCTAGACCAAAGCCAAGTCCAAGATCCGTCGCAAAGAAATTGATGGCTTCTCCCATTGGTTTTCCAATGAGATTCCAGACGAAACCGGTCGGTTGTTTGGTCGTCTTGTCAATGCTGACACATCCCGTTAAGAGGAGGAGGGCAGACAAGCTGAGGGCTGCAAGTAGATAACGTTTATATTTTTTCACGAGTTTTTATCCTTTAATTTTAAATAATACCTTTCTATTCTACTGTTTTTTTATCAAATTAACAATAGTTCTCTGGACTTAATTTGAAATTTTAAAATCTTTGTAGGGTTCGAAGTTTGCCAGATGGACGTCCAGATAAGAAACCTTGGAAAAAGGAGTAGGACCTTTTCGTATTTCTTGGATAAATTTGGCCATGAGGGCATTGTCTTCGCAGGCAGCAAGGATAGTGACTGTGCCGTCATCATTGTTCCAGACTCGACCTGTAATACCTCCGATTTCTAGTGCTAAGCTATAAACTCCCCAGCGAAAGCCAACACCTTGGACCCGACCTTGGGCTGTCATTTCAACTTTTTGCATGCTTGTCCTCCTTGTGATTGAATTCCTACTCAGGACGGAGAAGCTCCTCCTGTGAATGTGGTATAATAGTCTTATGAATATTATAACCTCTAAGTCCAATAATGGGATTAAAAAAGTTAAAAAACTTCATCAAAAAAAATACCGAACAGACTCCTACCTCATCGAAGGATGGCATCTTTATGAAGAAGCTGTCAATCATCAGGCACCGATTGAACAAGTCTTTGTTTTGGAAGAGTTTGTAGATAAGATCAAGATAGATGCGAAGGTGTCCATCGTATCTCCTGAGGTTTTAGCAGAAATTTCTGATTCAAAAAGTCCTCAAGGAATTGTGGCTGAGGTCAAGATAAATCCGATCCATCATCTTCAGCTGACCCAAGGACGGTATTTGTTGTTAGAGGATGTCCAAGATCCAGGCAATGTTGGAACCATGATTCGGACTGCTGATGCAGCAGGCTTTGACGGAGTGTTTTTAACCGATCAATCTGCGGATTTGTATAATATGAAAACCTTGCGCTCCATGCAGGGAAGTCATTTTCATCTTCCTGTTATCCGTTTAAACAGAGAGCAACTCTTGACAGGTATTAAAGAGAGCCAGCTCCCCATCTATGCGACCACCTTATCCAAGGACTCCGTTGACTATAAGAAAGTGGAAAAAGTCCCTGCTTTTGTGCTGGTCATGGGGAATGAAGGACAAGGTATTAGTGACCAGATGGCTGAGAAGGCAGATCAGCTGATTCATATCTCGATGCCGGGTCAAGCAGAAAGTCTGAATGTCGCAGTTGCAGCAGGGATTTTAATGTTTTCTATGATTTAAGAAGAGTGAGCTAGTTAGATTTAAGGAGGTAAGACTCGTGTATCAGAAAGATAAAGAATATATGGCTGAAGTGTGGCATTTGATTCAACACCCAAAACTTCAAAAATTAAAGGAAATTCCGCATCATATTCACTCCAATCGTTTGGAGCATTCTATTCATGTTAGCTACACTAGTTACCGCATTTCTAAGAAGATGGGCTGGGATACCAAAAGTACAGCGAGAGGAGCTCTTCTGCACGATCTTTTTTACTATGATTGGCGCCAAGTCAAATTCAATAAGAGCCATGCTTGGGTCCATCCACGAATAGCTGTACGAAATGCAAAAAAGATAACAAGCCTCAATAAAAAAGAAGAGGATATCATCCTCAAACACATGTGGGGATTGACGCTTGCTCCACCACGTTACAAAGAATCTTTCCTCGTGACCATGGTCGATAAGTACTGGGCTATCAAAGAAGCCTCAGAACCAATGAGAAAAAAGTGGTCAAAGAGGAGACTTTTCCATCGAAAAATGTTAAAATCATAATAATTTAAGTTTGAAAGGAATGATTGATTATGAATCAACAAACCGTTATCCACGAACAAAGTGGCCTTAATAGCTTTTATAGCAAAATTTATTCTCTAGTCGGAGTTGGAGTTGGAATCTCAGCTGTTGTATCAGCTTTGATGATGACCCTTTTCCAAGAAACCTTCATGTATATTCTAATTCAGGCTCCATGGGTCTACTATATTGCCATTGCCGTTGAATTGATTTTAGTCCTTGTCGCTTCTAGACAATCGGTGAAAAACAATCCCATGGCCTTGCCTCTCTTTTTAACCTATTCCGCTTTGAATGGTTTTACCTTGAGTTTTATCATTGCTCGCTATGCTCAAGCGACAGTTTATAAAGCTTTTGTAGTCAGTGCCTTGATGTTCTTCATCATGTCAGCGATTAGTCGTGTGACCAAAAAAGACTTGTCTGGAATGGGACGAGCCTTTATGGGAGCCTTGATTGGTATCATCATTGCTTCAATTGCGAATATTTTCTTACAAAGCTCTGGTATGGATTATGTCCTTAGCATCCTTTGTGTGATTATCTTTGCAGGTTTGACTGCTTGGGATAATCAAAAGATTCGTTATGTCTATGAACAATCCAATGGTCAACCAACCAATGGTTGGGTAGTTGCCTTGGCTTTGGAACTTTATCTTGATTTTATCAACTTGTTCATCAATATCTTACGTATTTTTGGACGCAATGATTAATAGAAAGAGCCGGGGAACCGGCTTTTTTTGTTGGAAAACTTGTGATATACTAAAGAAAATTGATAGAAATGAGAATCTTCAAATGAAACGTCCATTTATTAGCAGGGAGAAATTAAAACAAATTACTGAAACCTATCCAACTCCCTTTCACCTATATGATGAAGCTGGTATCCGGCAGACAGCTCGTGCCCTCCATCAAGCTTTTTCTTGGAATCCAGGTTTTAAAGAGTATTTCGCTATCAAAGCAACCCCTAATCCAGCCATCCTAAAAATCCTAAAAGAAGAAGGATGTGGCGTGGATTGTGCTAGCTATGTGGAATTGTTGATGGCTCAAAAATTAGGATTTACGGGCCAAGAGATTATGTTTTCTTCGAATAATACGCCGGCTGAAGAGATGGTCTTTGCCCGTCAACTAGGAGCGACTATCAACTTGGATGCCTACGAAGATGTAGCTTTTTTACAGTCAGTTGCGACTCTACCGGAGGTTATCTCTTGCCGCTATAATCCAGGAGGGGTGTTTGAACTGGGAACGGATATCATGGATCACCCTGAGGAGGCTAAGTTCGGCATGACCAAGGAGCAATTGATCCGAGCCTTCCGTGAGTTAAAAGACTTGGGGGTTAAGCGCTTTGGAATCCATGCCCTCTTGGCTTCGAATACCATCTCTAATGATTACTATCCAGAATTGGCTAAGCAATTATTCCAGTTGGCTGTAGAAGTTGTTGAAAAGACAGGGGTGACTTTGGATTTTGTCAACCTTTCTGGAGGGGTTGGAGTGAACTACAAACCAGAAGACCAGCCGAATGACATCGCTGTGATTGGGGAGGGGGTTCGTCGTGCTTACGAGGCTATTTTAATCCCTGCTGGCTTAGATCAAGTAAAAATTTATACGGAATTAGGCCGCTTCATGTTGGCACCACATGGCTTGTTAGTCACCCATGTCACCCATAAGAAGCAGACTTATCGGACCTATCTAGGAGTAGATGCTTCGGCTGTCAACCTCCTCCGTCCTGCTATGTACGGGGCCTACCACCATATCACCAATCTCGATCGTCCAGAAGGTGAGACAGAAGTAGTCGACATTGTTGGTAGTTTGTGTGAAAACAATGACAAATTTGCCAAGAATCGGGAGTTTCCTATCTCTGAGATTGGGGATCTCTTGGTCATCCATGATACAGGAGCGCATGGTTATTCCATGGGCTATCAGTACAATGCCAAGCTTCGCTCTGCCGAGATTTTATTAGAAGAATCAGGCCAAACTCGTCTCATCCGACGGGCCGAAAAACCAGAGGATTACTTTGCAACATTGTATGGCTTTGACTTTGAAAAATAGGGCCTTTTTGGTATAATAGAAAATGTGTAAATATTGAATTTAGGAGAAAAACACTTATGTCTACATTTTTGACAATTTTATTGATTATCCTTGCTTTCTTTGGTGGAATGTTGGCAGGTATGTACCTACTTCGCAAGCAGTTTGAAAAAGAATTTGCATCAAACCCACGTTTGAATGTTGAAGCAGTTCGTACATTGTTGGGAGCTAGTGGTCAACGTCCAAGTGAAGCGAAGGTGCAACAAGTCTACCGTCAAATTCTGAATCAACAAAAAGCATCTTTGAATACGAAGAAGAAATAAAAGCAAAACAGATGACACAATAAAATAAGTAGAGGGACTTTAAGATTTTTCTTGGTCCCTTGTTTTGAAAGGAAGGCAGATGGACAATCGACCAATTGGTTTTTTGGATTCGGGTGTCGGAGGGTTAACCGTTGTTCGCGAATTGATGCGGCAACTTCCCCATGAAGAGGTGGTCTATATTGGTGATTCCGCTAGAGCACCTTATGGCCCGAGACCAGCAGATCAAATTCGTGACTATACTTGGGAGATGGTTCGTTTTCTCCTAACGAAAAATGTGAAGATGATTGTTTTGGCCTGTAATACGGCGACAGCTGTTGTATGGGAAGAGGTGAAAGAAGCCTTGGATATTCCTGTTCTAGGAGTGATTTTGCCAGGAGCTTCCGCAGCGATCAAGGCGACAAAAAGCAAACGAATTGGAGTCATTGGGACTCCAATGACGGTCGCCTCAGATATTTATCGGAAAAAAATTCAAAGCCTGTCACCAGAAATGGCAGTAGAGAGTTTATCTTGTCCGAAATTTGTCCCTCTGGTTGAATCTAATGAGTTGCAGTCCAGTGTTACAAAAAAAGTTGTCTATGAAACCTTGAAACCTTTGGCTGGGAAAGTAGATACACTGGTTTTGGGATGCACCCATTATCCTCTCCTTCGCCCTATTATTCAAAATGTCATGGGGCCAGAGGTTCAGTTAATTGATAGCGGTGCTGAGTGTGTCCGGGATATCTCGGTCTTGCTCAACTACTTTGAGATTAATCGCAGTCGTCAACTGGAGGACTGCCACCATCAGTTTTATACAACGGCCAATGCAGCCAGTTTTGCAGCGATTGCCAAGACTTGGTTGCATCAAGTCGTTCATGTGGAGCATGTAGAATTATGAACCAAAAGATATATGAATACAAAGATGCCTTAAATTGGTTTCTAGCTGAATGGGGAGATCGGAGTGACTATAACGAATATAGCGAAGTCTCTTCAGAAGCTTCTGAGCTTGTTGACCTAGTAGAATCACTAGTTGGAGAAACAGACTTGGGCTTTCCCCTAAATGTAACGGTTGTTCGTTACGCATCTAGTTTGCAGTTTTTGACCTTCCTCTTTCAAATCGTTGAGGAAACACTAGGTCGCAAAATTGAACTCGTGCAGCGTCAAGGAGCTCTTCTCATTGTAGAAGGAGAGCAATTGCTCTCTGTTTATCTACCAAAAAATGGTCTTCCACTTGCAGATTTTTGGGGCCAGGAAGGTCTTAAGGATCGCTTGCTAATCGCTACTCGGAATGAAGGAAAAACCAAAGAGTTTCGTCAGATCTTTGAACAAATGGGTTTTGAAGTCGAGAATCTCAATGACTATCCGGATCTTCCAGAAGTAGCTGAAACAGGAATGACTTTCGAAGAAAATGCTCGCCTAAAAGCTGAGACAATTTCACAGCTAACAGGGAAAATGGTGTTGGCGGATGATTCAGGACTCATGGTCGATATCCTTGGGGGCTTACCAGGTGTCTGGTCTGCTCGCTTTGCAGGTGTGGGAGCGACCGACCTAGAGAACAATGCCAAGCTCTTACATGAGCTGGCGATGGTCTTTGAATTGAAGGATCGGTCAGCAAAATTTCATACAACCTTAGTGGTTGCCAGTCCTGGTAAGGAGAGCCTTGTTGTGGAGGCGGATTGGCCAGGATATATCAATTTTGAACCAAAAGGTGAGAACGGGTTTGGCTATGATCCCCTCTTTTTAGTAGGAGAAACAGGTAAGACATCTGCTCAACTAACTCTAAAGGAGAAAAATCAACAATCGCATCGTGCTTTAGCCGTGAAGAAATTAGTGGAGGTATTCCCAGCATGGCAGAACAAGTAATCATCGTCATGAGCGATTCTCATGGAGATCGACAGATCGTAGAAGAGATCAAAAACCACTATAAAGGAAAGGTCGATGCCATTTTTCACAATGGGGATTCTGAGTTAGAAAGTACCGACCCTGTATGGGAAGGCATTCATGTTGTCAAAGGGAACATGGACTTTTATGGGGAATACCCAGAACGGTTGGTGACGCAATTGGGTCCTACCCGAATTATTCAAACCCATGGTCATCTTTTCCAGATTAATTTTAGTTTTCAAAAGTTAGATTTGTGGGCCCAAGAAGAAGATGCAGATATCTGCCTCTATGGCCATCTGCATATTCCGGATGCTTGGAAAGAAGGACGTACCCTTTTTCTAAATCCTGGGTCAATCAGTTTACCGCGGGGGCCCATTCAAGAGTGCCTTTATGCTAAAGTAGAAATTGATGCAGATTCCTATCGAGTTGAATTTTTAAATCGGAAGCATGAGGTCTATGAACCTCTTACAAAGGAGTTTGATCGATGATCGCCAAGGAATTTGAAGAATTTATTCTTCAAGAAGAAAAGACTTTTTTGACACCAGCGCGGAATTTGGCTGTTTTAATTGATACCCACAATGTGGATCATGCCATCTTGGTGCTGAGTCAAATTAGCTACACTCGTGTTCCTGTTGTGACCGATCAAATGAAATACGTAGGGACGATTTCTTTAACAGATATTCTTTCTTACCAAATGAAACATGATTATTCTGATGAAGTCTTTTCATCCATGGATATCGTTCATATGACTAAGAAGGATGGAGAGTACTTAGAAAAAGAGTATAATTTGACAGAAGTCTTGCATAAGTTGGTAGAGGAATCCTTTTTACCAGTTGTTTCAGAGGATGGAGTCTTTGAAGGGATCATCACTCGAAAATCCATTTTAAAAGCCATCAACTCCCTCATGCACAATTTCTCAAATGAATATGAGATGAGGAAAAAATGAAAGAATACATAGCTAGTTTTATCAAAGAAAAAGACTTAAGTGAAAATTCACAGACGGCCTATTCTTATGATTTGGATCAGTTCGTGGATACTGTTCATAACCATGTCTCAGATACCAATCTTCGAATTTATCAAGCTTCGATTAAGGATTTTAAACCAGCTGTTCAAAAACGGAAGCTATCAGCCGTCAACCAATTTCTGTTTTATCTTTATCAGCACCAGGTTATTGAGGATTACCATCGTTTGGTCCTTCCAAAAGTCTCTGTGCCGAAAAGCCACGATCAAGAACTATTGGACTTATCCCTCTTGTGGGAAGGATCAGACTTATCCCAAGGGCGCTTGATTGCCCTATTGATTGTCGAGATGGGCTTGTTGCCTAGTGAAATTCTTCAGTTGAAAATCGTTGATATTGAACTGGATTTTCAGGTTTTACGAGTAGGGAAAGAAGGACAGAAACGGGTTTTGCGTATCCCGGATGCACTTCTGGGAGAGTTGACAGATTTGATGACAGGGACTTATTTATTTGATAACAAGGGCAAGGCCTATTCACGTCAGTGGGGCTTCCGTCAATTAGAGTCCTTCCTATTGGAAAAAGGTTTTGAAAATCTTTCGGCGCAATCCTTACGGGAACAATACATTTTAAAACAAAGAGAACAGGGGATGGATCTGTTTAGCATCGCCCGAGAGCTCGGTTTAAAAACCCTAGTAACCCTAGAAAAGTATAAGTAATGGATATTAAAATAAAGGATTTTGAAGGTCCCTTGGATCTTCTCTTACACCTCGTTTCAAAATATCAGATGGATATTTATGAGGTTCCTCTAATTGAGGTGATCGAGCAGTACTTGGCCTATCTGACGACCCTCCAAGCCATGCGCTTAGAGGTTGCTGGTGAATACATGCTGATGGCCAGTCAGTTGACCTTGATTAAGAGTCGGCGTCTCCTTCCAAAAATTGCGGAGCAAGCAACGGATGAAGAAGATTTAGAGCAGGACCTCCTGTCTCAAATCGAAGAGTACAGGAAGTTTAAACTATTGGGTGAAAAGATGGCCCTTCAACACGAGGAGAGAGCCCAGTACTTTTCAAAACCCAAAACGGAATTAGTCTATGATGATGCAGAATTGGTCCATGACAAGACCACGATTGATCTTTTCTTGGCCTTTTCAAAATTGTTAACGAAAAAGAAAGAAGAATTTCGACAAAATCATACGACCATTGTTCGAGACGAGTATAAAATTGAAGACCTGATGAATGTTGTTCGTCACTTGTGTCAGCCTGGTAAGAGAATCTTGCTACAAGATATTTTTGAGGAAGCCAAGGATGTCAACGAACTGATTACAGTCTTTTTGGCGACTTTGGAATTAATTAAAGTACAAGAAGTTAAGGCTCTTCAGGAAGAACCATTTGGAGATATTATTTTAGTAGGATTAAAGAATGAGTAAAATTGCAGAGATGGAGGCCCTCTTGTTTGTTGCAGGAGAAGATGGTTTGACGGTGAGGCAGATTGCCGATCTCTTATCCCTTCCTCCCACAGGAGTAATTCAAAGTTTAGAAAAAATGGCCCAGAAGTACGAGCAGGATCAGGATTCTAGTATGGCCTTATTGGAGACAGCGTCAACCTATAAATTAGTGACCAAGTCCCAATATGCAGAGCTGTTACGTGAGTATTCAAAGTCACCAATGAATCAAAGTCTCTCTCGAGCTGCCTTGGAAACTCTCTCCATCATTGCCTATAAACAGCCGATTACTCGGATTGAAGTCGATGATATTCGTGGAGTGAACTCTAGTGGGGCCATTTCAAAATTACTTTCTTTTGAGTTGATTCGAGAAGATGGGAAGAAGGAAGTCATTGGGAGACCCAATCTCTATGTGACGACAGATTACTTTTTGGATTATATGGGGATTAACCATCTAGACGAGTTACCAATTGTTGAAGAGACTGAGTTAATCGGTCAAGAAAGCCAATTATTTACAGAAAGAACTGAGGAAATTGATGAGAATTAACAAATATATTGCTCATGCTGGTGTCGCAAGCCGTCGTAAAGCAGAGGAACTGATTAAACAAGGCCTTGTCACTGTAAATGGTCAAGTGGTCCGTGAATTGGCGACGACGATCAAGTCTGGAGACAAGGTGGAAGTAGAAGGTCAACCGATATACAATGAAGAGAAGGTTTACTACCTCTTAAATAAACCAAGAGGAGTCATTTCCAGTGTATCAGACGATAAAGGGAGACCAACTGTTATTGATTTGTTACCGCAAGTCAAGGAACGGATTTATCCTGTCGGTCGTTTGGACTGGGATACTTCTGGTGTCCTGATTTTGACCAATGATGGTGATTTTACGGATGAAATGATCCATCCGCGTAATGAGATTGATAAGGTTTATGTTGCGCGTGTGAAGGGATTGGCCAACAAAGAAAACTTGCGTCCCTTAACTCGTGGTGTGACCATTGATGGCAAAAAGACCAAGCCAGCTACCTATGAGATTCTAAAGGTAGATCCAGAAAAGAATCGCTCGGTTGTCCAATTGACCATCCATGAAGGACGCAATCACCAAGTCAAGAAGATGTTTGAAGCTGTTGGCCTCTTGGTGGATAAATTGTCCCGGACCCAATTTGGAAATTTAGACGTTTCTGGACTTCGTCCTGGAGAATACCGACGTCTCAATAAAAAAGAAATTAGCCAATTGCATACTCTTGCAGTGACAAAGACGAAAAAATAATGAAGAAATGTGCGATCGGCCTTGTTCGTCTCTATCAACGCCTTCTTTCACCCCTCTTTCCACCTTCCTGTCGCTATAGCCCTACCTGTTCAAACTATATGATTCAGGCCATTGAACGGCATGGTTTAAAAGGAATTTTGATGGGGCTTGCTCGGATTCTTCGTTGCCATCCCTGGAGCAAGACTGGAGTGGATCCAGTTCCAGATCATTTCAGTCTGAGAAGCCAGCTAGAAGAAGAGAAAGGTAACCATTAAGATAGAACAAGCTTCCATAAGAAGTCTCACTCAGAGCAAAGAAAAAAGTTTTGGTTTTTCCAAAACTTTTTATTTTTTATCGATTTGACCAGGTACGAGGCATAAAGAGAAGTAACATCGGGTAGATTTCCAACCGTCCTGCAATCATGGCAATCGATAGTAAGAGCTTAGAAATTGGACTAAAGATAGCAAAGGTATCCGTTGTCCCAATCATTGGCCCAATATTGTTGAAGCAACTAAAGACAGCGCTGACGACCGTCATAAAATTATTGCTATCGAAGCTGACAACCGCAATGAGGGCGATCATAATCAAGGTATAGACCACGAAATATTTTAAAATTTTGTGCTGGGTATCCTTGTCTAAAGATGAACCATTGATATGAAGAGTCATCACCCGATTGGGTGATAGCATGGAACGGATTTGATTTTTTCCAATCCGAGCTAGAATTAAGCAACGAATCACTTTTAGTCCCCCAGCAGTAGACCCAGCCGATCCACCAACCACCATGAGCATGAGGAGGAGGAACTGAGAAAAGAGCGGCCAATCAACAGTGTTGCCAAAACCAAATCCAGTTGTAGTAATGACATTGGAGACTTGGAAAAAGGACATTTCAAAACTATCTGCAAAATTGTGATAGAGATGGAAAATGTTGCAGGCAATCAGAAGGGAAGAAACCCCGACAATCATCAAATAAGTACGAAGTTCTTCATCGCCGAAGAAGGCCTTGAACTTGCGAAGCATAATGTAGTAGTATAGGTTAAAGTTAACCCCAAAGACCAAGACTCCGAAACTGACCAAATAAGTGATGAGAGTTGAATGGTAGTGGGCAATCCCGTCGTTGAAGACGGTGAAGCCACCGGTACCAGCAGTCCCCATAGCAATAATAAAGCTATCATAAAGAGGCATGCCAGCACAGAAGTAGATCATCACAAAGAGGAAGAAGAGAGCCAAATAGAGGTAATAAAGGATTTGAGCTGTGTTCTTCAATTTGGATACAATTTTACCAAATACAGGACCAGGAACTTCTGCCTTCATTACTTCGAGGTGGCTGTTCTTGTTATTGTCCATAATAGCTAGGGCAAAGACCAGCACCCCCATCCCTCCAATTAAGTGGGTGAAACTACGCCAGAAAAGAAGGGAAGGACTGAGGACGGAGACATCATTCAAAATGGTTGCTCCTGTAGTCGTAAAACCAGAACTAACTTCGAAAAATGCATCAATGATGTTTGGGATTTGTCCTGAGAAGACAAAGGGAAGAGCACCAAAGAAGGACCAGAGGATCCAACACAAAGCCACAATCAGAACGCCTTCTTTAGCATAGATGTGAAAATCTTTTGGTTTGAAAAAGGAACCAATGCCTCCCAATAGAAGGAGGATGGCAATGGTTGCAAATAGGGAGATAAAGACAGTCGGACTATCCTTGACAACAAAATCGTTCTTTAGATTGAGAAGTGCAACTACAATTGGAACACAGAGTAGCATGGCTTCAATCAGAAGGAGTTTTGCTAAAAGGTAGCGAATCATACTTTTGTTCATGGCTTACCCCTCTAACAAATCATAGATTTTCGTGATGTTGCTGATTAGGGTAGTAACGATAATGCGATCCCCTATCAAAAGATGGTCATCTCCAGTTGGGAAAATAGCTTTCCCGTTTCGGATAATGGCTGCGATGAGAACACCTTTTTTCAATTTCAGTTGTGACAAAGGTTTGCCCGTCATTTTATTTTCTTCGCGGATCTGGAATTGAAGGGTCTCGATTTGACCATTGGCAACGTGGTGCAAGGCTTCAAGATTTGAATAGCGTGCATTATAACGTCCACGGATGAAATGCATGATGGTATCCACCGCAATGCCCTTCGGTGTCACAATACTTGAAAAATCTTGCCGATCAATAATTTCCAGCAGGCTAGTTCGGTTGACCTTGGTAATATTCTTTTGAACACCTACGCTATTTAGGAACATAGAAGCGATAATGTTTTCTTCATCGACCCCTGTTAGTGTCGCCACGGCATCAAAGTTACCTGCGCGCTCTTCCATTAGAATATCTTTTGATGTCCCATCTCCTTGGATAACATAGAGATCAGGGAATTCTTGACTAAACCATTCTGCTCGTTTTTGATCGATTTCAATGACTTTTAAGTCGATCTTCCGTTTGCTATTTTCCAAAATATTTAGGAGATAGTAGGAAATCTTACCAGCTCCGATCAGGAGGAGACTTTTAACAACCTGAGGACGAATGCTATTGTGGAAATTCACAATTTCCACTCGATTTCCCGTCATAAAAATCTTATCAAAGGCTTGTAAAGTGAAGTCCCCATCTGGAATCGTTAACTGACCTTGTCGTTCGATGGCACAGATAATAATGTTTCCATATTTCTTTCTGAATTGAGAAAGGGTCATCTGGCAGAGTGGGCTTTCCTCTTTGATCTTAAATTCCATAAAAGCGACTCGTCCACCAGCAAAGTGCTCAACAGACAAGGCATTTGGGAAATCAATGCTATTAGCAATGTAGCGAGCAGCTAGAAGTTCAGGATTGACGACTAGGGAGAAGCCGAGAATATTTTTTTCTTTAAAATAAGAATTTGAATATTCGGGATTGCGGACGCGGACAACGGTCTCTTTAGCTCCCATTTTCTTGGCCAGGACGGCAGAAACCATGTTGACTTCGTCTTGCTCTGTCAGGGCGACAAAGATGTCACAGTCGGCCACATCTGCTTGTTCGAGAATCTTAAAGTTGGCACCATTGCCAACAATACCAATGATATCGTAGCGTTTGGTAATATGATTAACAACGGCTTCATCTTGTTCAATCAAGATGACATCGTGATTTTCCGCGACGAGGGAACGACAGAGTGCTGTTCCGACCTTACCGCCTCCAACTACAATAATTTTCATGAATATTTCCTCCAAAGTATGATTCTATCTTACTCTATTTTCAAAAAAAAATCACCTCTTAATAGTGGAAACAGGGCATAAAGAGCCAGATTCTCTTCAATACATGAAAGAGAATGTAAAAAAGTGAAATTTTTTTATCGAAATAGTTGACAGGAGGCATGAAAGTGGTATACTGATACAGTAACCTCATTGATTTACCTCAAACCTGTTGTGAGTTAAGTTAATGAAGTCGTAACCACGCTGTTTGCTGAGCTTGACTCCGGGCAGTGTGGCTATTTTTTTGCCAGAAATGAGATCGTGATGAATATTGAAGAATTAGCTTATACAGAAACCAAATCAAAAAACCATGTAGTTCTCTATCAACCTCAAATTCCCCAAAACACAGGGAACATTGCTCGTACTTGTGCAGCTACCAATGCCCCCCTTCACATCATTCGGCCCATGGCTTTTCCTATCGATGATCGGAAGATGAAACGTGCGGGACTGGATTATTGGGATAAGTTGGATGTTCGCTTTTACGACAGCTTGGATGAATTTATGGAGGCTGCAGCTGGAGGAAAGGTCCACCTGGTTTCAAAATTTGCTGATCAGACTTATTCAGATGTGGATTACAATGATGATGCAGAACATTATTTCATTTTTGGTCGTGAGGACAAAGGCTTACCAGAGGATTTTATGCGGCTTCATGCTGAAAAGGCGATTCGGATTCCGATGAATGATGAACATGTCAGAAGCTTGAATGTCTCCAATACCGTTTGTATGATTGTCTACGAAGCCCTCAGACAACAGGAGTTTTCAGGCTTAGAGCTGGTCCATCAGTATGAGGGAGATAAGTTGAAGTAGGAAGAGACTCTTTACAAAAGGAGTTTTGTTGTAACTTTTGATATTACAAAACACTTGCAATAGCAGGTGTTTTTTGTTATGATTAAGGAGTCTTCAGGGCAGGGTGTAATTCCCGACCGGCGGTGACTTTTACTAGGAAATGTTCTTTTCCTTTTCTACTTTGTTGTCAAGTTTTGCCTAACTAGAAGTTATGCCTAGAGCTTGTCGCCTCGTCTAAAAGAAAATCTCCATTTCCATACTCTAAAAGAAGTCCGCGAGCGCAAGCTGATGTGGTGTGATTCCACAACCGACAGTATAGTCTGGATGGGAGAAGACGAGAGAGGAACAAACCTGTTCTTTTTGACGATGGACTTGATGGAAATTTTGTTGATTCTATAAGAAATCAGTCTTTGCGCTTTTTTCTTGTAGCATCAGGGCTTTTTTCGTCAAGTATTAAGGAACTGTTTAAGTTTTCTTTAAAACGATTGAAATAGAATAAGGTTAAGGGAATCTTTCCAACTTCTTCTAATTTTAGTAAAAATTGGAGGAACCTGTGATGACAAATACTCGTAAACTGACCCTAGTGGCTGTTTTATCTGCACTTTCTTTTCTATTGATGTTTTATCAACTATCAATAGGGATTGATTTTTTAAAGGTTGACTTTAGTACGATCCCAATCTTACTCGCCTTAGTTCTATTAGATTTGAAGAGCTCAGTTGTGGTGGTTTTGATTCGATCTGTTCTCAAGTTGGTTTTGAATGGTCGAGGAGCTGAGACCTTGGTTGGCTTACCGATTAATATCATTGGCGTCTTAGTCTTTGTCTTAGCATTTGCAGTCATTTGGAATAAGAAGAAAAGCCTGGTTCGGTTTGTAATTGCTAGTCTAGTTGGGACCATTGGTTTAACCATTTCCATGCTCCTGGTCAATTACTATTATGCCATCCCTCTTTATGCTAAATTTGTTGGTTTTGACATCGCAAAGATGGTCGGAGTTGAAAAGTATCTTCTCAGTATGGTTGTTCCCTTTAATCTAATAGAAGGACTGATTTGGGCTGTGACCTTCTGGATGGTATACACCGTCGTACAGCCCCTACTTAAAATCTATGAAAAATAAACAATCTCATTTTTTAAAGGGCTCTTTTGCCCTTTTGTTATTTATGATTCTGGGCTATGTAGTCAAATTTTATCCGGAAAATTTAGTCGGAATCGATCAACCGATTCAATCGGCTATTCGCGGGGATTTACCAGTCTATTTGACAGCCTTCTTTACCCGTGTAACAGTGCTGATGAACACACCCGTTGTTGCATCCTGGGTTGGCGTCATTGTCCTCTTCTTTGTCTGGAAGAAATGGTATACGGAGGCCCTCCTCCTCACCGGGAGTTTGGTTACAACTGGATTACTCGTGGTAATCCTGAAACACATCTATTTACGCCCACGACCAGCACTTCAACATTTGGTCCAAGAAGGGGGCTATTCTTTTCCAAGTGGCCACTCCTTGGCAGCCACCCTGGTCTTCGGTAGTTTGATCATTGTGGTAGGGCAACGGATGACCTCTCAAGTCGGGAAAGTCCTGGCTCAGATTGCCCTCTTCCTCTGTATAGTAACCATCGTTGTATCTCGTGTCTATGTTGGGGTTCATTACCCGACAGACGTCACAGGAAGTATGCTTTTGGGATTTGGTCTTTTGCAAATGGTCTTTTCTTATTACGACCGTTTGCGTTTTGAATGGCGCTTTAAGAGTAAGCAGAAGTAAAGCATGAACGATTTATTTGAAGAAAAGGTCCTAAAGGTCGTTGCTCAGATTCCCCTGGGATGTGTGGCCACCTATGGTCAAATTGCCCAACTCATTGGCTATCCTCGTCACGCCCGCCAGGTCGGCAAGGTCTTGGCTACTTCTACAAAAGCTGTGACCTATCCCTGTCATCGGGTCGTGACCTCTACTGGTCGCCTGGCTCCTGATTGGGAAGAGCAAGGCACGCTTCTCTGGGCCGAAGGGGTAGAATGCAAATCCAATGGTTGTGTGGATCTTAAAAAATACAAATGGAAAGCAGAGGAGACTCAACTTTGAGTTCACTCTGCTTTTTTGCTATAATGAGGGGTATGAAATCCTATACGACCTTAAATGATTATTACCGAACCTTATTTGGAGAAAAGACCTTTAAAGTCCCGATTGATGCGGGCTTTGACTGTCCCAATCGTGATGGAACTGTTGCTCGTGGGGGCTGTACTTTTTGTACAGTTTCTGGCTCTGGGGACGCCATCGTAGCACCAGACGCCCCTATTCGGGATCAGTTTTACAAAGAAATTGATTTTATGCACCGCAAATGGCCCGACGTCAAAAAGTATTTGGTATATTTTCAAAATTTCACTAATACGCATGAATCCGTCGATGTCATTCGGGAGCGCTATGAGCAAGCCATCAATGAACCAGGTGTCGTAGGGATTAACATCGGGACACGACCAGACTGCTTGCCGGATGAAACGTTGGCCTACCTAGCAGAATTGACAGAGCGCATGCATGTGACCATTGAGCTAGGCTTGCAGACGACTTATGAAACGACCTCTGAATTGATCAACCGAGCCCATAGCTATGAACTTTATGTGGAAACGGTGAAGCGGATTCGCCAACAGGTCCCTAAGGCAGAGATTGTTTCACATTTAATCAACGGTCTTCCTGGGGAGACGCATGAGATGATGGTGGAGAATGTCCGTCGTTGTGTAACAGACAACGATATCCAGGGCATTAAATTGCACCTGCTCCATCTCATGACCAATACCCGGATGCAACGAGACTACCATGAAGGACGATTGCAATTGATGAGTCAGGAGGAATACGTGTCGGTTATCTGTGACCAACTGGAGATCATTCCCAAGGAAATCGTCATCCACCGGATTACAGGAGATGCTCCACGCGAAATGTTGATAGGACCGATGTGGAGTCTCAATAAGTGGGAAGTACTGAATGCCATTGAAGCTGAGATGCGTCGTCGTGGAAGTGTTCAAGGTTGTAAAGTAGGAAAATAGGAGGAGTAGCATGTTGCGACCATTAGAGATGGCCCATGATTTTCTTAGGGAGATCATTACAGATCAAGATACTGTGGTTGATGCGACCATGGGAAATGGGCATGATACCCTTTTCTTGGCAAAACTAGCCAAAGAAGTCTATGCATTTGATATTCAAGAACAGGCCTTGGTCCATACGCAAAAGCGCTTGGAAGAAGCTGGGCTCTCCAATGCCCATCTTCTTTTAAAGGGGCATGAAGAAGTAGATCACTATGTGGACCAGGTCAAGGCGGCTATCTTCAACTTAGGCTATCTTCCTTCAGCAGACAAGTCGATTATTACCCAGCCTAAAACAACGATCCAAGCCATTGATAAACTCTGTCACCGCTTGATCAAGGGAGGGCGAATAGCCATTATGATCTATTATGGTCATGAGGGTGGGGATCTCGAGAAGGATGCTGTCTTGGAGTTTGTCTCCCAACTGCCTCAACAAGAATTTACGGTCACTAGTTACCGGACCCTGAACCAGATCAATCATCCCCCATTTTTGGTCATGATCGAAAAATTAGAAAGTTATCGCCATGGATAAAGAATTTTTAAAAAATAAAATTGATGCTCTTCGCCACGATTTTGTGGAGTCTACCTCTCATGAACGTGCCGTTGGTTTTTTAGATGAAGCACGGATGAGCAAAAAGATGATCAAAATCAAGAAGAAGCTGGTTTCTCTTGAAATGGAACGTTGCCAGAAGAAAATTGAGCACAAGGATCTGACAAAGATTGATCAAAAGATCCAAGAACAAAAGCAACTCTTTGAGGACTGTTGTAACCAACGATCAGGAGGATAAGGGATGGAGATTCTTGTATACGCCATTGTCTTTTCCTTAATCCTGATTGTCTCCAATGCGACTAATAAGTTGATTCCTACCTTGCCCCTCCCTTTGATCCAGATATTATTGGGGATTGGGATTGGCTTTCTCTTACCCAATTCGGAGTACCACTTAGATACCGAGCTCTTTTTGGCCTTGGTTATTGGACCGCTCCTCTTTCGAGAGGCAGAAGAAGCAGACATTACCTCGATTCTGAAGCACTGGCGCATCATCGCCTTTTTAATCTTCCCAGTTATTTTTATTTCGACCCTTAGCTTGGGGTGGTTGGCCCATCTCTTGTGGCTAGGAATTCCACTAGCGGCCTGTATGGCAGTAGGGGCAGCGCTCGGGCCGACTGATTTGGTGGCTTTTGCCTCCCTTTCGGAACGCTTTACCTTTCCAAAACGAATCTCCAACATTCTAAAAGGAGAGGGCTTGCTCAATGATGCTTCAGGTTTGGTGGCCTTTCGTGTGGCTCTAGCTGCATGGACCACTGGAGTCTTTTCCTTGGGCCAAGCTAGTTGGGACTTGGTCATCTCTATTTTAGGAGGGTTTGCGGTCGGGATTGTGACAGCAGCTGTCAACCGTGGGCTTCAAAAATTACTGCTCAGTGTTCGGGCAACAGATATTGCCAGTGAACTCATTTTAGAATTGAGTCTTCCTTTGTTAACCTTCTTTATCGCAGAAGAGATCCATGTGTCGGGGATTATTGCGGTGGTCGTGGCTGGAATTCTAAAGGCTAGTCGGTTTAAGAAAATTACCCTACTAGAAGCCAAAGTCGATACGGTCACGCATACGGTTTGGAATACAGTCAATTTTGTCCTCAACGGTTCTGTCTTTGTCCTCTTGGGGATGGAGCTAGAGATGATTTCTGAGCCAATTCTTAGGACTCCCTTTTACAACAATCTGCTCTTGATTGTGACAGTTCTCTTATTGACGGGACTCTTGTTCCTCATTCGCTTTTTGATGGTGTATGGATTTTACTGGTACAGGGGTTTTCAATTGAAAAAATCCATTGACAAGTATCTGAAAGATGCCCTCTTATTGACCTTTTCAGGGGTCAAAGGAACGGTGTCTATTGCGACCATTCTCTTGATACCAACGCATTTAGAAGCAGAATATCCTGTTCTCTTGTTTTTAGTAGCAGGGGTCACTTTGTGTAGTTTCTTACTCGGCCTTCTCATCCTACCGAAGCTCTCCGAAGACAAAGAGGAATCCAATGATCATTTGATGCACATTGCTATCTTGAACGATGTCGTCATGCTATTGGAAAAAGAGTTGACGGTGACCAAGCAGAAGGGTCCTTTGTATGCGGCGATTGATAATTATCATGGGCGGATAGAAAATATGATTCTCAGTCAGGAGGATAAGGCGACTCAAAGAGACTGGGAACAACTGAAACTCCTTATTCTTAGTATCGAGAATGATGGTTTGGAACAGGCTTATGAAGAAGGAAATATTCGAGATAGAAGTTACCATGTCTATCAACGTTATCTTCGATCCATGGAGCAGAAGGTCAACCGCAATCTGTCATCCCGCTTGACCTATTATTTCTTGGTACTCTTCCGCTTGCTCCGACTGCTTTTGCACGAGCTTGTGACCTTTGGATCAGGTATTCGGGCATGGAAAAACGGAGAGAATTACAAGCTCGAAGCCATTGACTATGACCAGATTGCTGCCTTGTATTTGGCCAATACAGAAATTATTATCGAGAGTTTGGAAAACCTAAAAGGGGTTTATCGCAGTAGCTTGGTTTCTTTCCTTCAAGAATCACGCTTGCGTGAAACGTCTTTGATTACCAGTGGAGCCTTTGTAGAGCGGGTTATCAATCGGATCAAGCCCAATAATATTGATGAGATGCTAAGAGGTTATTACCTGGAGAGAAAACTCATTTTTGAATATGAGGAACAGCATTTGATTTCGGCCAAGTATGCGCGTCGCATGCGGCAAAATGTCAACGAATTGGAAAACTATTCCTTAAGAGAAAGTGCCAATACTCTTCCTTATGACATGATCAATTACGCTCGAAATCGATGAAAATGATTTTCAGCTAAATAGAAGAAAAGAGATTGGTGACGCTTGTCCCAATCTCTTTGTTTTGTATCTTAGCAGACTATTGATTACTGGTCTGGTTGAATGTAATAGCGGTCCTCTCCGATTGGAATTAGCTGGACTTGTCCTCCATAAAAGTCTGATAGAGTTGCTTGGGTGAGGATTTCCTTCTTAGGTCCTTGAGCAAAACTTTGTCCGTCTTTGAGGAGAAGGACATGGCTAAAGGACTTGGTGATTTCCTCTGCATGGTGGGTGACAAAGAGAATGGTCGGCGCCTTTTCCATCTGCTTGATCTGTTGGATTAGCTGAAAGATCGCTTCCCGAGCAAATAAGTCAAGCCCACTAGAGGCTTCATCAAAGATGAGAAGATCGGGCTCTTCCATGAGACTACGGGCGATAAGAATCGTCTGTTTTTCCCCTTGAGAGAGAGTCCGGTATTTTCGCCCAATCAAAGAAGTAGCACCGATGCGACGCAACATGGATCGTGCTTCCTCGAGTTCTTTTTCTCCATAAGTTGTATAAAGAATGCTACTCTTGTATTTTCCAGTGAGGACGATTTCTTCTGGGGATAGAGATTCAGGGATGCGCTCAGAAATAAAGGAGCTGACCACTCCGATTCGCTTGCGGAGCTCAGGAATGCCCCCTTGTCCAAATTGTGTCCCAAGGACAGAAACCTCTCCTTCCGTTTTCCAATATTCCGCCATTAAGAGACGAAGGAGGGTCGATTTTCCAGCACCATTCAGTCCAAGGATGGCCCAGGTTTCCCCCTTATTGACGGTCCAATTCAAACGGGAAAGGAGATTTTTTCCTTCTTTTCTGAGAGTGACGTCTTTCAGTTCAATTAAGCTTTCTTTCATCTTTTTAACCTTCATAAAAATATTCTCTATTTTACCATAAATATGATAAAATAGCAGATAGGAGGAAAGGGATGTTTCATAAAAGTAAATTATTTTTCTGGACCTGTGAAGTCCTATTATTAACGATTATATTCTATATTTGGGGAAGTATGGGAAGCCTGATCTCTCCCTTTGTATCCGTTCTGAATACCATTATTCTTCCATTTTTGATTGCTGGTTTCTTGTACTACATCACCAATCCAATCGTAGAATTTTTGGAAAAGAAATTTCATCTAAATCGAATTTTGGGTATTCTATTAACCTTGGTAACCCTTTTTGGATTGATTATTTATGGGATTGTTTATATCCTGCCTATTTTGATCAACCAGTTGACAAGCTTGATTAATTCAACCCAAGGCTTGTATTGGGAAGTGCAAAGTTTTGTGACGAAGTTATCGAAGAATCCAGCCTTTCAGAGTATCAATATCCAATCAACCATTCAGCAGTTAAACCTATCTTATGTGGATATTCTACAAAATATCCTAAACAGTGTGACCAATAGTTTGGGTAGTGTGGTGTCAACGATTGTCAATACACTCTTCATTCTGGTGATGACACCGATATTCCTGGTTTACTTCTTGATTGATGGGAAGAAGTTACTTCCGATGTTAGAGCGGACGATCCTGAAAAATGACCGGCGGAATATTACCTCTCTCTTAGTGAGTCTCAACCAAACAGTTTCTCGCTATATTAGTGGGATTTCTATCGATGCTTTAATCATCGGGACTTTAGCCTTTATTGGCTACAGTTTTATCGGTTTGAAGTATGCCTTGGTCTTTGCCATTTTCTCAGCCTTGGCTAACCTCATTCCTTACATTGGACCGACGATTGGCTTGATTCCTATGGTGGTTACCTATGCCTTTACAGATTTCAATATGATGATCAAAGCAGTCATCTTCATGTTGATTGTTCAACAAATCGATGGAAATATCCTTTATCCACGGATTGTGGGAGGGGTGATGAAGGTGCATCCCATTACCATTATGGTTCTTTTGCTTTTATCCAGTAACATCTATGGTGTAATTGGAATGATCGTGGCAATTCCGGTTTATTCGATTGGTAAAGAAATCGTGAAATTCCTCGCAGCCTTGTATGAAAATCATAAAAAGACACAGAAGCAGCGCAAGCAGGAAGAATTTGGGATTATCAATAAATCCTAGTAGAATAAATACAAAAGGAATGGACAACCATTCCTTTTTTGTTTAAATAACGTGAAAGACTAGGATAAGTTTTTGAATCGTAAACTTTTACCTTTCCTTTTAGAAAATATGTTATAATGAATTAGTAATGATACAAAATCGAGGAGTTTCTATAAGATGATAGAATTGCTTGCCAAAAAGCAGCGACGCCAAATGCGTTTGCTAGAAACATTAATTCGAGAGAAGCGCTGGTTTCATTTGAAGGAACTCGCTGAAATGTTAGATTGTACAGAACGGTCATTGAAGGAGGATCTTTCAAATTTACGAACGGTCTTTAATGAGTTTTTGATTGAGTCCTCGACAAATGGTATTAAGATTAGTTATGACGATTCGATTGGGATTGAGGTGGTCTACCATCACTTCTTTAAAGAATCTACAGCTTTCTCCCTCTTGGAATACTTGTTCTTCCATAAGGATGTTTCCAGTGACTTAATTTGTAGACGGTATGATCTCAGCCAACAGTCATTTTATCGCTTGATTCGAAATATCAACCAAATTATTCAGGAAAAGTACAATATACGAATCACCTTGAATCCTCTAAATGTCGTGGGGGACGAAGTCGATATTCGCTTTTTCTATTCCCAGTATTTTGCAGAGCGGTATTATTATTTAGAGTGGCCATTTCCAGATATTAGAGAGCAAGTCATTATTGATTTCATTACCTTCTTCTATAAACTGACAGAAATCCCACTGACTTATTCGATCTTCCATTCTTATAAAATTATGCTAACGGTCTACCTTTACCGGATTAAGCAAGGGTATCGAATTGAAGGGGCCAATAATTTTGAACAATACGCCTATCTCTATCAAGAGCTCCCAAAAATCAATGAGATGCTTCGTTATTTTGGTTTGCAGCTGGGTGTAGAATTTAACGAAGAAATCATATAACAGCTCTTTATTATCTTCCTACAGAAACGCTTCTATTTTACCCCACAGGATCTGATTGACTCCACTGAGGAAGATGCTGTTACAAAAAAATCCTATATTTTAGCCTCTCAATTTCTTGATCACCTGAGTGAATCTTATGGTTTAGAACTTGAGAATTATGAAGAGATGATTATGCATATTCACAACACCGCCTATTTGGAGCGGCGTGAAATCTTTGGTGAATTTCTTCTCTATGATACCAAGAGCTATACCAATGAGGATTATCGAACCCTCTTCCCTAAATTTTATCAGGATGTTGAAACAGGTTTGTATCACTATCTCAAAGAGATGGGCTTTCATGAAAATCCTGAAAACCTCAAGCATCAGATTTATACCGTATTTTCACATTGGGAAAATCTATTGCCTCAACTATTAAGGAGACGGACAGCTGTCAAGGTCTTAATCATTAGCCGATACGATGACCACCATGCCAAGTCCATGATTGATTTCTTAAAATTCTATTGTACGGATAACTTTGAGTTTTCACAGGTCATCAAGCATGACTTTAATCTTCATGAACTAGAGCATACCGAATATGATGTTATTGTTGCCAACTTTATGATTCCGAATATCAAAGGGAAAAAATTTATTTGTACAAGTAGTTTGACCCTTTTGGAACTTGTAGAAAAACTGAATGTACTCTTTTATGATTTCACACGTTATGGAGTATAACTGAGCCTTCCCTCCTCTTTTAGGAGGGAAATTTTTGCGACTATGCACCATTTCAAAAAATATGATATAATGGGCATTATTACTATACATTGAGGAGAATATCCATGGAAGACCCTGGCAGTCAGGATTTAATACTGCAATTTGTTTTACTATTTGTATTGACCTTATTAAATGCATTTTTCTCTGCAACGGAGATGTCGATGGTATCGCTGAACCGTTCTCGCGTAGAGCAAAAGGCTGAGGAAGGCGATAAAAAATATATTCGTCTCTTAAAGGTATTGGAAAATCCCAACCACTTTTTATCTACGATTCAGGTTGGTATTACCTTGATTACCATCTTGTCTGGGGCAAGCTTAGCTGATGATCTTGGGAAAGTAATCGCTTCTTGGATGGGAAATACGGAGACAGCACGTGCGATAGCTAGCTTCCTCTCACTGGCTTTTCTGACCTATATTTCGATTGTATTTGGTGAGTTATATCCGAAGCGTATTGCCATGAATCTGAAAGATAGCTTGGCTATTCGAACGGCTCCAATTGTGATTTTACTAGGAAAAATCGTTAGCCCCTTTGTCTGGCTCTTATCGGCATCAACCAATCTGGTCAGTCGTCTGACTCCTATGCAATTCGATGATGAAGACGAAGAGATGTCACGAGATGAGATTGCCTATATGCTGGCTAAGAGTGAAACAAGTCTGGATGCTGACGAGATTGAAATGTTGCAAGGAGTCTTTTCACTAGATGAGCTGATGGCGCGTGAGCTAATGGTTCCTCGTACGGATGCCTTTATGGTGGATATCCAAGATGATACCAGAGAAATCATCGAAAGCATCTTAAAACAGAATTTTTCTCGTATTCCTGTCTATGATGATGACAAGGACAATGTCATTGGTCTGATCCATACCAAACGTTTGCTTAATGAAGGTTTTGTGAATGGATTTGATAATATTGCTCTTCGCAAGATCCTTCAGGAACCGCTCTTTGTACCGGAAACAATCTTTGTAGATGATCTCTTGAAGGAGCTCCGGAATACACAAAATCAGATGGCCATTTTGCTGGATGAGTATGGAGGAATGGCTGGTCTGGTAACCTTGGAAGACCTTCTTGAGGAAATTGTCGGGGAAATCGATGATGAAACCGATAAGGCTGAGAATGATGTTTTTGAAATTGAGCCTAACCTCTATATTGTGCAGGGGATTGTGACTCTAAATGATTTCAATGAGTATTTTGATGTGAAGTTGGAAAGTGATGATGTGGATACCATTGCAGGCTACTACCTGACTGGTGTCGGACGGATTCCAGGTCACAAGGAACGCTTGAGTTTTGAAGTAGACAGTATGAAGAAGCATCTGATCCTTACAAACGATAAGGTAAAAAATGGTCGTGTCACCAAGGTGAAGGTTGAGGTCAGTGACCTAGTCGATGAAGATGAGCAAGCGACAAAAGGTCAAGAATAAGAACATCAAATCAGGGAGTTTCCCTGATTTTTTTATGCTCATTTTAGACGGATTTGCATCTCTCATGAAATTCCTTTATAATAAAATAAATAAAGGTAGAAGGAGATCACAATGAAACAAGAAGAATGGTTAGCAGAGTTTGAGAGGGTTCATGGTCGACCGGCCAATCAGGAGGAAATCCAACAGGCTTTTGGTACGTTTGGAAGTCCAGAAACACAAACGACACCGAATACGCCCGTAAACCCAATCCAATCTCCATTTGAAGGTGCAGCACCTGTTTCCAATCAAGGACAATTTGGAGGCCCTTTACCGTTTCCAGAACAAGCTAAATTTGGAGGAGCAGCGCCAGCCCCAGAACAAACCCAGTTCGGAGATGCAGCGCCAACTCCAGAGCAAACGCCATTTGGAGGAGCAGCGCCAACTTCAGAGCAAACACAGTTTGGAGGTGTGACGCCACCACCAGAACAAGCACAGTTCGGAGGTCCAGCTCCGGCCCAAGCCCCATTTGGAGGTGCAAGCCCAGCTCCAAATCAATTCCAAGGTGGAGCAAGTCAGTATCAACATCAAGAACAAGCTTTTGGGCAAGGTGGAACTCAGCCACAAGCTCCTGTTCAGGAGGCGGCGGCTCAAACAGGAGCGCCCTTCGCATCTTATAACAACACTCAGATGCAGGGAGGCTACCCAAACAATGGGCAACTGAATTACCAGGCTAATTCTCCATATATGGGCCAAGCTCCAATACCAGGTAAGAAGTCTAAAAAAGGGCTGATTATTGGTTTATGTAGTCTTGTTGCTGTTGCAGTTTTATCTGTGCTTGCATTTTTCTTTTTTACTAAAAATCCAAATAGTATTCAAGGAAAATGGTCGGCTACTCCTGAAATGAAAAAGACAATGAAGTCTGCTTTTGCAGGCACTTTCTCTACTACATCAGATATTTCTAGTGAATTTGTAAAAGATATGGATATGATCGTAGAGGTAAAGGGGAAAAAAGTAACCATCAGTGTGATTGGTAAGATTGATTTCAAGGGAGCTGCAAAGGAACTCTATGATGATGGGGACAATGATTTTTACTCTGTTGAGGATGCCTTAGACTATATCCAAGAAAACAGTGAGAATTCCTATTTAGAGGATATGGGACTTGAAATCGATGTGAAAAAAGGCACTCTTAAAATGGTAGCCTTTGAAGGTGAGGTGGATGAAAAAGATCACCGATTCATTCAGGATGAAGATGCGAGTCATTTCCTTAAATACGATCTCAAGTATAAAATTGAAAATGGAACGCTGAAAGTTTCCGTGGATGGAAATGATTATGGAATTAAATACACCTTCAAAAAATAAGATATTCGCTTATTTAGTGCCCTGATCGGGCACTTTTTTTGTTGATTCAAGTAGAAAAAATAAGATAATTAAAAAAATTCTGAATTTAGGGTTGACAGCTTGAAAAATTTTCGGTAAGATAGTCAACATAAAAAAACGAAAGCAGAATCTTATGAAAAACACGAACTCCACATTGTTGAATCAAAACTTTTACTTTAGCTACTTTAGATAATGTTTGTAGACATGAACTCATGGATGCAAACGAAACGAGCAATTTGTTTGTATCTATGTGGCTAAGATTTTTGATTGTGGTCCATATAGATGATATCTAAATGGACGGCAATGCTGGCATACTTTTAAGTTTGTGAGGAATGATACCAACCGTTTAGAATCATCTAAACGGTTTTTTGTATTCTGTTTGAATGTTTTAGAGAAGGAGACATGTTTCATGAAAATTGTAAAGAAGTTAATTGCACCGGTCCTGGTAGTTGGTCTACTAATGACCTCCCTCTTGACCCTCCACCATTTGAAGACCTCTAAGCATCAAAAGATCAAGATTGGGATTTCCCAGTATATTACCCATAAGTCTCTAGATGCGACTCGAAAAGGCTTTGTCGAAGAGTTAGCCAAACAAGGTTATGTGGATGGAGAAGAGATTGAAATTGATTATCAAAATGCCCAAGGGGAGCAGAGAAATTTGAAAAATATTTCAAATCAATTGTCACAGGAAAGTGATCTTGTATTTGCCATTGCGACTCCGTCAGCACAAAGTATCGCCAATACAAGCAAAACGACCCCGGTAGTCTTTTCCGCAGTGACGGACCCTCTGGCTGCCAAGTTGGTCAAGAACTTGGATCAGCCTGGTGGCAATGTGACAGGAACGAGCGACCAATCTTCAGATGCCATTGCTACGCAAGTCGATCTGATTCAAAAGGTTTTACCAACAGCTAAGACGATTGGGATCCTCTATACGCAAAGTGAGCCCAACTCCGTCGTTCAAAAAGAGGAAGCCAAGAAGGTCCTTGAGGCCAAAGGCTACCGTGTCGTAGAGAAGACCATTTTAGACAGTAATAATGTGAAAGCGGCAGCTGACAGTTTGATGTCAGAAGTCGATATGGTCTTTGTCCCAACAGACAACATCATTTCTTCCACAATGGAAACCATCAAACAAGTGTCTTTGAAACATCAGGTTCCAGTTATTGGAGGTTCGATTGAAATGGCCCAAGTAGGAGGGCTCTATACCTATGGGACAGACTACACCGAGTTGGGTCGTCAATCTGCTCGGATGGCGATTCGTATCCTGAAAGGGGAAAAGGCAGGCGAACTGGCAGTGGAAGCGCCTAAAAATCTAGAATTGTATGTCAACAAAGAGATGGCTAAGAAATTAGGGATTGATCTCTCTGGTATAAACGTAAAGAAATAGGAGATGGATGATGGATTTAGTATTATCAAGTTTATCTGAAGGTTTATTGTGGTCGATTATGGCCATTGGTATTTTCTTAACATTCCGCATTTTAGATATAGCGGATATGACAGCAGAAGGGGCTTTCCCACTTGGTGCTGCAGTCGTTGCGTCACAAATCCAAGCAGGGCAAAACCCTTGGCTAGCGACCCTCTTCTCGATTTTAGCAGGGATGCTAGCAGGTTTGGTCTCTGGTCTTCTTCATACCAAGATGAAGATCCCAGCGCTCTTAACAGGGATTGTGACTCTGACGGGACTCTATTCAATCAATATTAAGATCATGGGGGGCGTCCCTAATTTATCCATTGGAGATTCTAGTACCATTTTCAAGTCTGTGATGGGCTTGGGTTTGTCCAATGAGGAGGCAGTCTTTGCTGTTAGTATTGCTTGTTTGTTATTGGTCTGTCTGATTTTGACACTCTTGATGAAAACCCAGATTGGTTTGGTTCTTCGTTCGACTGGTGACAATATCCCGATGAGTGAGGCCAATGGGGTGAATGTGGACACCATGAAGATTTTCGGTTACATGATTTCCAATGGCTTGGTGGCATTGTGTGGGGCTCTATTCGCTCAGACAGATGGCTTCTCAGACGTGACTTCTGGTACAGGGACCATCGTCGTAGGTCTCAGTGCTGTTATTTTAGCAGAAGTCTTGATCCATGATTTGACCATTGGAGGACGCTTGCTTTCGATTGGAGTGGGGGCAATTGTCTACCGCCTCATTATCCTCAATATCTACGAAATTCCAAACCTAGACCAAAATTTGGTCCGTTTGTTTAACGCCATTCTCTTGGCCTTGGTCTTGTTCGCACCAGAAGCCCAGAAACGTCTCAAGATTCGTGGATTAAAATTAACCAGCAACTAGAAGGAGAAGATAAATGGCAACATTGTTAAAAATTGAAGATATCCATAAGACATTCGAAGCAGGTACGGTCAATGAAAACCATGTTCTCAAAGGCTTGGATCTGACAGTAGAAGAAGGAGATTTCATTTCTGTCATCGGAGGAAATGGAGCCGGTAAATCGACCTTGATGAATATTCTGGCAGGTGGCCTGCAAGTGGATCAAGGGGATATCCTTTTGGAAGGGAAATCGATTAAGCAGACCAGCGTTCGGAAGCGTGCGAAAGATATTGCGCGTGTTTTCCAGGATCCTAAGATGGGAACGGCTTCCCGCTTGACCATTGAAGAGAATATGGCCATTGCTAAAAAACGAGGAGCAAGACGGGGACTCAGTTGGGGCGTCAAAGAAAAAGACCGCGAGGAATTTAAAGCGGCCTTGAAGGAACTCAATATTGGCTTGGAAAATCGCCTCAAAGTGGACACGCAATACTTATCAGGGGGACAACGGCAAGCTTTGACCTTGGTCATGGCTGCCTTGGTCAAACCCAAACTCCTGCTACTGGATGAACATACCGCAGCGCTCGATCCCAAAACCAGTGAAATGGTCATGGAATTGACGCAAAAAATCGTGGAAAGCCATGATTTGACAACCTTGATGATTACGCATGATATGAATCATGCCATCGCATATGGCAATCGTTTGATCATGCTCTACCAAGGCAAGATTGTGGTCGACGTTAAAGGGGAAGAAAAGAAGAACCTGACGATTGAAGACTTGATGCGCCTTTTCCATCAGAATAGTGGTGAAACCTTGGTGAGTGACGAATTGGTTTTAGGATAAACGAAAAAGGATGGAGATTCCATCCTTTTTATTGATCTTGTCAGCTACATCAAGCTAAACCTGTTCCTTTTTCCCTAGGAAGCTAGCTGTGAGGACAAGGCTGAGTCCTGCTAAGAAGAGTAGGTATGAACTGTGTCCAGTATTCGTTTTTGGAAGTTGTCTTTGCGAAGCCTGGTCTTGTTTAGAGTTGGGAACACTCATTAAACTATCACCGGCCTTCCTTGGACTCGTGCTCTCTGAAACAAGCATCTTCCTATTTTGAACCTTTCTTCCTGAGACGATAGGCTCAACGCTCTCATAGGAATCTGTATTAACGGATCCGACTTCTGGTTCCGACTTATAGACAATAGCATAGGTTCCTAACTCTTGTGCCAGGAATTCAATCATGCCCTCTCGTAGTGTAAATTCTACTGCTTGGAGTTCTCGATTAGGAGTCAAGACATAGACTTGCTTCACTTCTTTTGATAGTGGAAGTCGAACCAATACACTTCCTTTGACTGGAACTGGATTCCCTTCTTTATCCTTGAGTTGAAGGTTGAAAGCATCGTAGGTTTTGCCAAAGAGTCCTTGGTCAAGGACCTTTTGAATCTCTAAATGACTGTCACTACCAATCTCATTTTCTCCACTAATGACCTCTACCTGGCTTGCTTGGTCTTTCAGTACTCGAAGGACATATTCAGGTAGAGAGTGGATAGCTGCCTCCTGTCCAGCAGTGCCGATTGGCTCTGTGTACTTAGGAAGGGTCACTACAGGTGGTTCTTGGTCTCCCAAACTTGTCACAATAGCAGGTAAGAGAGAGACGACCGGACTAGTGATGGTCTTTCCTCGGATGGCATAGGCTGAGATGATCTGAGTTTGTTTTTGATGAGCAGTTTCTGGGATCGGCAATTCAACTTGCTGGTTCTTAATCGCTAACACTCGATTTCCATCTGATAGGGTGACGTGGGAATCATCGGTTTTCTTGAGGAAAACAGGATCTTTTTCCCCAGGGAAATGAAGGGCAATAGCATCCCACTCCCCAGACGGAAGTGTGAGGGTAATCGTCTGATCGCCTGCTTTTATTGGGGCCAGGCTTGGAGTATCCAGGGATACTGTTGACGGCTTCAGGATGTCAAATGAATCCAGGGAAATCATCTTTCTGTCATCAGGAGAGTTAGGATCCACTGTCAAGGTGAGGATATGATTTCCATTGCTTAAGTTTGTATACTCGCCAATCAACACATTCTTTTCATAGTCAGCACTTGAGTAGAAGTCCAAACTTGGCATTTCTTTTCCATCTATGGTGACTAAGGCTTTTCCATAGTCAGAAGATTTTAAGCCGTAAATACGAATACCTGTACCAGTGAATGGAATGGTTGCCTTGGCCTCTGAATACTGAGATGAATCCACGTTTTGGAGAGTCGCGTATTTTTCTGTCGTTTGATATAAGCCTGATTCATTCCAGTCCTTGAACAAGGAGCCATAGTGGATACGAGAATCTCTGTCATCCATCTTTTCAACAGTCGCCCCTTGACCCGGATAGATTTTAAAGTAATCCAAGGAAATTTTTGAGCGTTCATTCCCTCGGTTTAAATGCTCCTTCTTCACTGTTAGAGTCAGGAGGTGCTCTCCATCAGGAAGTCCTGTGAAACGACCGATTAGAGCACTTTTTTCCGTCTCTCCCGATGTGTGGAAATCTAGGTCTCCTACTTTCTTACCATCGATTTGAACTTCCGCTAGGCCTAATTCAGATGATTTGAGACCATAGATTTCAATTCCTCGTCCATTAAAAGTAATCCTAGCAGTGGCATCGTTGTCAGAATAACTATCAACAGTTAGGTCAGCATATTTTTCAGTTCCTGCAAATAGGTCAGCATCCTCCCAGTTATGGAAGGCAGGACCGTATTGAACACGAGGATCTCTGTCGTCCATCCATTCGACAACTGGTTGGATTGACGCAGATTCGGATACTTGCCTTGAGTGCTCCCCAATCATGGCTCTAACAGAATAGCTATAGCTATGGAGAGAATCGATGGAGCGGTCGATGAAATGAGTGACATTGGTTAGGAATTCCTTGATAGAAGGAGCATCACTGCTTTCGTCATTACTTTCTCGACGGATGACATAGTGGGTCGCATCTGTAACCGGATTGAAATCGAGTTCAGCTGTTACAGCATCTTTTCTCACAGCAGATAGACGAGTAACCCGCTCTGGTAACTTTTCAAAGGTGATCTGATCCCCTTTTTGAGTGGCAATCTGAATCCGATTGTCTTTGAGAAGAGTTGGTTTGATTTCTTTCCCGTTAATCTTGACAATACTCGATTCGATGTCTGGATAATCGACCACTAATTCTCCACCTGCATGGGAAAGGAAAGCTAATGTCTCAAGATTTTTTTCTTTCCATTTCATGCTGACTTCAAAGTTGCCCCGGGCTACAATCCCTGAGACTTGCCCGTCTTTCCAGGCATCGGGAAGGGCTGGTAATGGGGCAATATAGCCTGTGTGAGACTGAAGGAGCATTTCTGCCATCCCACTGGTTGCACCAAAGTTCCCATCGATTTGGAAAGGCGCATGGGTATCCCAGAGGTTTTCTAGAGTTGAAGATTTTAGCTGTTCAGCCAATAAACGATGAGCGCGGTTTCCGTCTAAGAGACGAGCCCAGAGGTTAATTTTATTAGCCTTGGACCAACCTGTACCACCATCTCCACGATGGTTTAGGGTTGCGCGTGCGGCCTCCAGATATTCAGGCTGGTCCTTATCAAATAGAGTACCTGGGAAGAGTCCAACTAGATGGGAAACGTGACGGTGATGATTTTCAATGCCTTCGTTGGTGAATTGAGGACTGTCTTCCTCGTACCATTCCTTGATACGTCCCTCTTGGTTGATATGAAGTGGTTTGAGCTTGTCAAATTTAGCCTTCACTTCTGTCACCAAATCTTGGTCAATATTGAGGTGATTGGCAGCTTCCATATAGTCGTGGAAGAGCTGCCAAACTAGTGATTGGTCGAAGGTATTCCCGATCGTGATAGTTCCATGCTCTGGCGAATAAGATGGAGAAGAAACCCAACGGTCACTAGCCTGGTCATAGTGCAAGAAGGAATTCCAGAACTTGGCTGTTTCCTTAAGCATGGGATAAATCTTTTCTTTAAGATAAGTTTCATCCTTGGTGAATTTGTAGTAATCATAGACGTTCTGCATCATCCAAGCATTGGCAGCAGGAGACCAACCCCAATAGTAGTTCCAACCTGGAGTAGTCCAGCCAAATGGTGTTGCTTGGGTATGAACCAGCCAACCGTTTTCTTGGCCTTCTTTAGACTCGATGCCGGCATACTCTTTAGCAGCGATACGACCATAGTAGCGCATGTCATCGATATAATTGACCATTGCCCTAGCCGTTTCTGCGAGATTACTCATATAGGCAGGCCAGTAGTTCATTTGTAGGTTGACATTGAGGTGGTAGTCAGCGTTCCAAGGTGGATTGTCTACAGCATTCCAGACTCCTTGCAAGTTGGCAGGAAGGGCATCTGTCCGGTCACGAGACGAACTGATGAGGAGGTAACGTCCGTATTGAAAGAAGAGCTCTTCTAGTTGTTGCCCTTTTGTAGGATCATAGGTTTGGAGAGCTTCTTTTGTCGTTTGGTTAGACTTATTACCGCCAAGATTTAGTTGAACACGATTGAAGAGACGTTGGTAGTCCTTGATGTGGTCATGTTTTAGAGTTTCATAATCTTTGGCTTTAGCCGCCTCGACAATCGATTTGACAGTTGCTTCTACATCAATATCCTTGCGGTAATTGGTTTTTGGATTTTGAGCATAATTAGTCTTGGCACTGAGTAAAAGGGTCGCATAGCTGGCTCCGGTGACAGTCAAATAGCCATCTTGGGCAGTGACTTGTCCATCTGTTTTGATTCCAAGATAGGAGGCAAATTGAAGGCCATTGTCTTTGACAGTCCCCTTGAGCAAGATACCATTTGAATCGGTCGTGACTGCCCCTTGTTTATAATTCGAATATTCCCAAGAGTAGTCACCATTCGCAAGTAAATCCTCTGTCAAGCTATTCCAAAGGGTAAAATCGAGGGTCTTATCCCCTTTTTTACTCAAATGGGTCACAGTAACATCATCTGGATAGCTAGAGAAGGTTTCGCGTTTAAAGGTGGTTCCATCCTGGCTATAAGAAGTAGTCGTGATAGCTTCGGTAATATCTAAGTCACGGTGATAGTCGGTAACGTTCTCCAAACCTTTCTTTTGGTTGTTAAAGACCATAAAGATATCACCGAAAGATAAGTAGCGTCCGTATTGAGCGTTGTTTGGGCCTACTAGATTTTCTTCGGCTAACTGTTTCGCTTTTTGGCGGTCTCCAGCTTCAAGGGCCTTACGGATTTCTGCCAAGACTTTGTAGCGATCTTGGTAGTTTCCTCCGTTGTAGTCGGTGCTATCCGGTTGTGGTCCACCAGACCAAAGAGTTTTTTCGTTGTATTGAATTCTTTCCTCGCCGATGAGTCCGAAAACCTTAGCACCCATTTCTCCATTTCCGACTGGGAGGGCTTGCTTTTCCCACCCATCATAGCTAGCAGCAGCAGGTTGATTGTAGCTTAAATGATAATCTGTTTGTTTGGCCACGGGAGTCTCAATTTTCATAGTTTCCCTTTCTTCAGTTGCCTCAATCGAAGTAGTCGAAGTGGCTGTATGCTTGCTTTGAACTTCTGTATCAGGTGACGAGCTTTTTTCTTCAGAAATAGGAGCGATATACGGATTTTCTGGTTTGGCTTCTCCAGTTCCATCAGTCGGGCTCTCTATGGCTGGGGTAGCTTCAAGGTGGTTGCTTTCGTTTTGGCTTCCAACAATACTATCAGCACCTACCTGGTGTGAGCCGAGAAAAATGGCTCCTAATAAAACAGAAGCCGTACCAACAGTTAGTTTGCGGATACTATAACGACAGGATTTTTCCAAAAATCTTTTGTCCATAGAACTCTCCTCTAGCTTTTTGAGACCGCTTACATTTTTAGTTAAAGACAGTCCCTTCATATTTATTTCTATCATATCCAATTTAATAGGGAAACAAGAAAATGTCAATAGCTTTTAGGTAAGATGCATATTTGAGAGTGTTATTTCTTGAAATAGTGGAGAAATAAGAGATAAATAAGCTATTATTTTGGGCTGAAAACAGTTTTCATTTTCGGATATCGTAAAAAAAACAGTTGAGTCCATTCTCAACTGTCAGCGGAGTACTTTATTTTTGATTTCTTTTTGCATAGTCGACAAAATGAAACTTGTCTAATTTGTGTCGACTTTCGGTGAACTGGAATTGTCGTACGTCTGCTAGGTGAACTTGCGAGCGGACCGTCACCACGTGTTGGTCTTTCCCAAGATCCAGTAAGATTTTGTCGCGATTATCGATTGGTGAGATCATGATTCTTAAGATATTAAAAAAAAGATAACGGCTCTTCGTTTTCTTTTTTTGCCATAGAGAATAGGTAAGAGTAACAGCGACTGGAAGGGCCTGTACTAATACAATAGGTTGAAATTGAAAAACAGTTTATTTTCTAAAAAATCATTAAAATCCTTTTATTCACAAGGAATCATGGTATAATAAAACCATAAAACGTTTTCAAGAGAGAAGGACAAGACATGGAAAATGAAACAGTTGACTATGGAAAAGTAACAGGAATGGTACACTCTACAGAAAGCTTCGGTGCAGTGGATGGACCAGGGATCCGTTTTATTGTCTTTCTTCAAGGCTGTCAAATGCGGTGTCAGTATTGCCATAACCCGGATACTTGGGCTATGGAAACCAACATGTCTAGAGAACGAACAGTGGATGATGTCCTAGAAGAAGCCCTCCGCTATCGTGGATTTTGGGGTCAAAAAGGTGGGATCACGGTTAGTGGTGGAGAAGCCCTCTTGCAGATAGACTTTTTGATTGCCCTCTTCACCAAGGCTCAAGAATTGGGCATTCACTGCACGCTCGATACCTGTGCTCTACCTTTCCGCAATACCCCTCGTTACCTGGAAAAATTTGATAAATTAATGGCAGTGACAGACTTGGTGCTTCTGGATATCAAGGAAATTAACGATGAACGGCACAGATTTGTAACCAGTCAAACGAACAAGAATATTTTAGCCTGTGCCAAGTATTTGTCTGATATTGGAAAACCCGTCTGGATTCGTCACGTTTTGGTCCCAGGTTTGACAGACCGAGATGACGACTTGATCGAACTTGGAAAATTTGTTAAAACCCTTAAAAATGTCGATAAATTTGAGATTCTGCCTTACCATACTATGGGGGAATTCAAATGGCGGGAATTGGGTATTCCGTACAAGTTGGAGGGTGTGAAACCACCGACAAAAGAACGGGTCCAAAATGCGAAGGACTTGATGGAAACAGAAAGTTACCAAGATTACCTGAAACGGGTCAAAGGATAAAGAGTATAGACAGTTGGTCCTTCCAGCTGTCTTTTCTGATGAAAAGCATCACTATTCCCTTTCTTTAAACGGAAAAACGTGCTAAAATAGAGTGAATCTATAAATGAAAATGAAGAGGTAGAAACATGTCAAAAATTCTTGTTTTTGGTCACCAAAATCCTGACTCAGATGCCATCGGTTCATCTGTAGCCTTTGCTTATCTTGCAAAAGAAGCTTACGGTTTGGATACAGAAGCAGTGGCTCTTGGAACTCCAAATGAAGAAACAGCTTTCG